>NZ_DAINNK010000022.1:0-55694 GCF_036735925.1 Povalibacter sp. | reverse complement strand
CGCCGGCGGATGAGCCGATGAGGTACCGACAAGCTCGGTGACCGAACGCAGGTTGTGGCGAGCGAGGTAGTCCGCAATGCCGCGATTGATCTTCGGGCACACCAGCGGATCGTAGAACAGCGCAGTGCCGACGCCGACGGCCGTCGCGCCGGCAATCAGGAATTCGAGCGCATCGTTGGCCGAGCAGATGCCACCTTGACCGATGATCGGCACGTTGTGCTTGCGCGCAACTTCGTACACTTGATGCACCTTCAATAGTGCGATCGGCTTGATCGCAGGGCCCGAGAGACCGCCCTGGACGTTGCCGATCACCGGCCGGCGCGTGTTCACGTCGATCGCCATGCCCATCACGGTGTTGATCACCGCGAGCGCATCGGTGCCTGCCTCGATGCAGTGACGCGCGTTCTCGCGGATGTCGGTCTGGTTCGGCGAGAGTTTGGTGATCAGCGGCTTCTTCGTCACGGCGCGGCACGCCGCGACCACGCGTGCCGACATTTCCGGATAGTTGCCGAACTGCACGCCGCCTTCCTTGATGTTCGGACAGGAGATGTTGATTTCGATCGCATCGATCGGCGAATCGTCGAAACGGCGCGTCACTTCGACGTAGTCCTCGATCGTCGAACCGCAGACGTTGGCGATGAAACGTGTCTCGGTGAAATCGAGCGTCGGCAGGATTGTCGTCACGACATGATCGACGCCGGGATTCTGCAAGCCGATCGCGTTCAGCATGCCCATCGGCGTTTCGTAGACGCGATGCGGCGGATTGCCCAGGCGCGGCTCGCGCGTCGTGCCCTTGAGCACGATGCCGCCGGCATCGCGGTTGGAGAAGCCCTCGACGCGGGTGTATTCCTCGCCGAAGCCGACGCATCCCGACAACAGCACGATCGGCGAGGCGAACTTCAGGCCGCAGAAATCCAGCGCGAGCGATGCGGCCGTATTGCTTGAGTCACTCATAGATCGCATTCTGCTCTGGCCCGTAGCCTGTAGCCAGTAGCCCGTCACCGCATGTTCCACCTGATCCTGTTCCAGCCGGAAATTCCGCCCAACACCGGCAACGTCATCCGCATGAGCGCCAATGCGGGCGCGCATCTGCATCTCATCCGGCCGATCGCCTTCGATCTCGACGAGAAGGCCGTGCGCCGCGCCGGCATGGACTACGCCGAGCTGGCGCACGTGCGGCAATGGGATTCGCTGGACCAGTGCCTCACTGCGATCGGCGCGCCCCGCTGGTTCGCGATTTCGACGCGCGGCACGGTTCGTTACGACACGCCGCGCTTCGCCGCCGGCGACGCATTCGTCTTCGGCCCGGAAACCCGCGGTCTGCCGCAGGACGTGCTGGAGCGGTGTCCGCCGGAGCAGCGCCTGCGCATTCCCATGCGACCGGGCAACCGCAGCCTGAACCTGTCGAACGCCGTCGCCGTCGTTACCTATGAGGCGTGGCGGCAGCAGGATTTCGGATGAAGAAGGGTTTCACACGGAGTTCACGGAGAACACGGAGAAGAAGAATTCTCCACGGGGGACACGGGGAGCACGGGGAAAAGGAAATTCATTCTGTTCCGAGCCCCGTGTTCCCCGTGTCCCCCGTGGAGACTTTCTTCTCTTCTTCCGAATCTCCGTGTTCTCCGTGAACTCCGTGTGAAACTTCAGGAATGCTCAGGCTTGAGCGCCCGGCTCATGAGTTCCTTGACGGCGTCCTTGGGTGGAATGCCTTCATGGACGACGCGATAAATCTGCTCGCTGATCGGCATTTCGACGTTGGCGCGTGTAGCGACTTCGCGAACGGCGCGCGCGGCGAGTACGCCTTCGACGACCTGGCCGATGGCCTTCTGTGCGCTGTCGATGCGTTCGCCCGCGGCAAGCGCGAGGCCGAAGCGGCGATTGCGCGATTGATTGTCAGTACACGTGAGCACGAGATCGCCCAGGCCGGCGAGTCCCATGAACGTGTCCTTGTGTGCGCCGAGCGCCACGCCGAGCCGCGTCATCTCGACCAGCCCGCGCGTGATCAGCGCGATGCGCGTATTCGCGCCGAAGCCGAGCCCGTCGGACAGCCCCGCGCCGATGGCGAGTACATTCTTGATCGCGCCGCCGATTTCCACGCCGATGATGTCGGTGGAGGTGTAGGCGCGGAAATTCAGGCCCGAAATGCGCTTGGCGAGTTCGCTTGCGAATTCGGCATCGGCCGAGGCGACTGTCATCGCCGTCGGCAACCCCGCGCCGACTTCTTTCGCGAACGTCGGACCGGAGATGACTGCGGTCGGCACATCCGAGCCCAGCACCTGCCCCGCTACTTCGTGCGGCAAGAGACCGGTCGAAAGTTCGAAACCCTTGGTCGCCCAGGCCAGGCGCATGGAGGCGGGACGATGCTGCGCAAGCTCGACCAGCATGCCGCGCAGCGCGTGACTCGGTACCGACACGACGATGTCGCGATGCGCCGCGAGCACGCGCGCGAGATCGGCATCGACCGTCAGTGATTCGGGAAAGGGAGCGTCAGGCAGGTAACGCGCATTGCGCCGGTCGCGCGCCAGTTCGGCCATGTGGTGCGGATCGCGTCCCCACAGCGTGGTGACGCAACCCGCGCGGGCGAACTGGATCGCCAGCGCCGTTCCCCAGGAACCGGCGCCGACGATCGCGATCCTGGCAGGCGCCGGTGTCGCTCCTGTCTCCGGCGTGCTGCTCATGTGAAACGTTGCGGCGCGATGCCGATCAGTTCACGGCGTTGCCGGCCGGCGCAGCGCCCGCCTGCTGTTGTGCGGCCTGTGCGGCGGCCTGATTGAACAGCACTTCGAAATTGACCGGCGGCAGCAGGAACGGCGGGAAGCCGCCCTTGGTGAGCAGGTCGGAAATCACGTGACGCGCATAGGGCAGCAGGTAGTTCGGGCAGAAGATGCCGAGCAGACGCTGCGCGTCGGCCGCGGGCACATTGCGCATGCCGAAAGCACCGGCCTGCTGCGCCTCGACCAGCCACACGGTCTTTTCCGCGGCCTTGGCTTCGACGCGCACCGTGAGCACGACTTCCTTCATGTCGCCGCCGAGATCGTTCACGGAGGTGTTGAGGTTCAGGCTGATGGTCGGGTTGGCCGAGTTCGGCGCCACGCGCGGACCGATCGGCGCCTCGAACGACACATCCTTCAGATACACCGCCTGCGGGGCGAACTGCGGCGCATTCGGATCGACCTGCCCGTTGGTCGCCTGGGGGGGAACTTCGTCAACCATGATCGTTAATCCTCAGTCGTGGAATTTTATGAATGGCCGTTTCGCCGCAGCGAAAGGCGTTTCAGGTCTTGCTCATCAGCAATTGATCGAGTTCGCCCGAACGATCCAGCGCCGCCAGATCATCGTATCCCCCAACGTGCCGCTCGCCGATGAAAATCTGCGGCACCGTGCGGCGTCCGCCGCTTCTTCGCATCATCGTCTCGCGCTCGCGCGCATCTTCATCGACCTTGATTTCCTGCACCGCGACGCCCTTGCGTTCGAGCAGGCTGCGCGCGCGCTGGCAGTAGCCGCAGTACGCGGTGGAATACATGACGACGGGTGCGGCGCTCATGCCTGCTTCCCGTCCTTCTTGCCGCTGCCCTTCACCAGCGGCAGATTTTCCTGGCGCCAGGTGCGCAGTCCGCCGCGCAGCGTCGCCACCTTGTTGAAACCCGCGGCCTTGAGTGCTTTCGCGGCGGTGGCCGATGCGAAGCCGTTTTCGCAGCACACCACCACGGGCTTGTCCTTGTACTTCTTGAGCGTCTCGGCGCGCTCGCCGATTTCCTTCGCCGGGATGTTGCGCGCATCGATGATGTGGCCGGCGTCGTATTCACCCGCGTCGCGCACGTCGAGTACCAGCGCGCCCGAGTTCGTGAGCCGCACGGCATCGCCGGTGCCCAGCATCGAGGAACCCTTGGCGCGCTCGCGGATCTCGATCACGATCGCCAGAACGGCCAGAATCGCCGCGGCCGCGATCAGGAAGGGATGGTTGGTGATGTATTCCAGAAATCGACTCATTGCTGCAGATCATCCGTCCGGTTGGGTCAGACGCGACTATGGGGCTCAATCGGGGAGTTGGAAGGCGTGCGGCTCGTGCCGCCGCTTCCTGCCGGCCCCGAGGCCCACCCAAAAAAGGGCGCAAAGTATAGCAGCCGGTCCCGGGCTCACAGCCCCGGCGCGCGGTTTTGCAGAATGCGGCGGGAGGTTCGTATAGCGATGCGGCGGGCAGGGATTGGATTGGGCCTCGCCATCGCCGCGATCGGCCTGTGGCTGGGCAACGGCCTGCCTGTCCACGCGGCGGCCGATCCGGCGGCCAAAGAAGGCGAACTCAAGCAGGTCCGCAGCCGGATCGAGTCCATTCGCCGGTCGATCCATGCCGAAGCGGAAAAACGCGATTCGCTCAGCAAGGAAGTGCGCCAGGCGGATCTCGCCGTCCAGTCCGCCCGCGAGCGGCTGTCGGGCGTGCGCGAACGCCGCGAGGCCGCCGAGGCCCGCCTGAAGTCGCTGCAGGCGGAACGTGCCGACACCCAGAAGAAAATCGATGCGGAGCGCGATGCGCTGGCCGGCGAATTGCGTACGGCCTACATGAACGGGCGTCAGGAACAGCTCAAGCTGCTGCTGAACCAGGGCGATCCGGCGCAACTCGGCCGCACCATGGCCTGGTACGGCTATTTCGGCCGCGCCCGCGCCGAGCGCATCACCGCCATCACCGAACACCTGTCGCACCTGGAATTGCTGAGCGAAAACATCAGCGCCGAAGCGGCACGGCTGAAGGCCCTCGAAACCGAGCAGGCCAGTGAAGTGAAATCGCTGGCCGGCGCGCGCGACCAGCGCAAGCTCACGCTGGCGAAGGTGCAGGCGACGATCAAGACGCGCAACGACGAACTGGCCAAGGCGCGGCGCGAGGCGCAGGCGCTGGAAAAACTCGTCGAACAGCTGCGCCGCGCGATCCAGGAATTTCCCGACTACGGCGATCAGCCCTTTGCGCGCGCCCGCGGCAAGCTGCCCTGGCCGGTGAAAGGCAATGCCCTCGCCCGTTTCGGACAGACCCGCGCGGGCGGCCCGTTGAAATGGCAGGGCATGGTCATCGGCGCCGATCGGGGCACGCAGGTGCGCGCGCCCTTTCCCGGTCGCGTCGTATACGCCGACTGGCTGCCCGGTCTCGGCCTGCTGCTGGTGCTGGATCACGGCGGCGGCTTCATGAGCCTGTACGGCTACAACGAGCAGCTCTATCGCAAGGTCGGCGAGCGGGTCGCCGCGGGCGATGCGCTCGGCGCCGTCGGCGACGCCGCGGGCTTCGGCAAACCGGGTCTCTACCTCGAAATCCGCCAGGGCCGGCAGGCCCTGGATCCCGCCCCCTGGCTGCGAAAACCGTGAGCGATTCGCCGACGCTGCAGTGACGCGCTGCACTGGAAAAACAAGGAGGAAATCAGGGAAAGCGTGACTGCGGTCACGGGGGTTTCGCCGACATCGCGCCGACGATATGTTATTACCGTACCGGCCGCTCGAAAGTGCGGTCGACTTCAAGGAACCCCTGCATCCCCGGATGGATGATCCATTCCCAGAACGCGAACGACATGCCCTGGCGCACGGGGTGGGAAGCAGTAGCGGATGGCGACGATTCTCGACGACGAAGACACGGTGGAAGCGCAGTCGCTGTCGACCTCGCTCGACCCCTACGGCCAGCTGATGAAAATGCTGATGCCGCGGGCGCTGTGCATCGGCATCTACGATCACCTCGCCACCCCGCTGTGGCTTTCCGACGGCTGCGAAGGCCCCGACCTGCCGCAGGTCGTCGAAGAAGCGCTCAACGCGGCGCGCAGCCCCGATCCCGATCCATCCGAACGCGACGGCTTCGCCCGTTCCTGGGACGGCGAAACCGCCTACGTCTTCATCCTGCGCGAAGGTGCTCACCTGCTGGGTGCGGTCGCGCTGTCCTGTCGCGACGGCAGCGGCGGCGCGCGTCCGTTCTCGCTGATGGTCGGCCTGCTGCGTCCGGCGCTGCAGGTGCTGACGCGCGAACTCGTCAATCAGAACCCCGTCGAGGAGACGCCGCAGAGCGCGCCGCTGCGCGACGGCGATCTCGCCCTGCTGCTCGATTCGAACGGCGCCGCCGAAGAAGGCGAGAGCGATGATTTCACCCAGCTCGTGCGCAGCTGTGTCGATCACCTCGACTGCGCCGCGGGCGCGCTGTTCGTGCCGGAGAAAAAAATCGCCGCCACGGTCTTCGCCACGGCGCAGCGTCGCGCCGATGCGGAGTTGCTCGATCGCACGCAGCGCCATCTGTTCGCCTGGGCGCAGGTGCAGCGCCGCACGCTGACGCTCAACAAGGCGCCGCCGAACAGTCCGCTCGGCACGCTGCCGTACAAGATCCTCGCCTGTCCGATCCGTCACGGCGCGGAACCGGTGTCGGGCATCCTCTTGCTGTTCCGTCCGCATTCGGCGCCCGATTTCGAGCTGCGCCAGGTGCGCATCGTCGAAATGCTGGCGCGCCGCATCGCGTACGTGCTGCAGAATTCCTACGACCCGGCGACCGGCCTGCTCACGCGCCCTGCGTTCGAACGCCGCGCGCTCGCCACGCTCGCGCAGGGACCGAAAGACCGGCACTGCGTGGGCTATGCCGACGTCGATCGCCTGCACGTCATCAACGACAACCACGGCATGCACGTCGGCGATCAGGTGCTGGCGCGCATCGCCGAAACCATCCGCGTCAATCTGCCGCGCAGCGTGATTGCCTCGCGCATCTCGGGCGATCGCTTCGCGCTGTTCCTGCCGGATACGCCGCAGCAGGCGGCGGAGGAATTTTTCAGCAGCCTGGTCGAGAGCATCGAACAGCTCGATTTCCGTCACGAAGGCCAACGCATCGCGCTGTCCATGAGTTTCGGCCTCGCCGTCGTGCCGGAAACGCGCCTGCCGCTGTCGCACGCACTCGCCACGGCCGAAGTCGCCTGCAAGTCGGCCAAGCAGCGCGGTCGCGGACGAGTCGAGCTGTATCAGGAACCGGTGCCGCCAGCGGCAGCGATCGAAACGCCGCCGGTCGCGGTGCCGATACTGGAAACCGTCGCCGCAGTTGCGCCGGTTCTCGAAGGACCGCGTTTCGAGGATGCAACGCCGGCCGGCGATCTGCGCGAGGCGATTGCCAACGATCGCTTCCGCATGGAAGCGCAGTCGATCGTCAGACTGAATTCGCAGGAGCCGGCGCGCCGCTTCGAACTGCTGCTGCGCATGATCGACGCCTCCGGCGAAAGCGTCTCGCCCGACAAGTTCATCCTCTCGGCCGAGCGCCACGGCATCGCCTCCGACATCGATCGCTGGGTCATTCAATACGCGCTGGAAATCCTCTCGTCGGCCGCGCCGGCGCTGCAGGGCCTCGGCGCGCATTTCGCCATCAACCTGTCGAGCCAGTCCGTCAGCGACGAGAATTTCCCGGACTTCCTCGAAGCCAAGCTGCGCGAGTACGAACTGCCGCCGGGCCTGCTGTCGTTCGAGATCACCGAAACCGCCGCGGTGGCCAACATCGTGCGCGCCGAGACGCTGATCCGCCGCGTGCAGGGCCTGGGTCACGGCATCGCGCTCGATGATTTCGGGCGCGGCCTGTCCTCGCTCACCTATCTCAAGTCGCTGCCGGTGTCCGATCTGAAGATCGACGGCGCGCTCATCCGCGATCTCGCCACGGGCTCGCGCTCGCAGGCCACCGTGACGGCGATCGTGCAGCTCGCGCAGTCGATGAATCTCAGGACGACCGCCGAGAGCATCGAAAGCGAAGCGATCCTCGCTGCCGTCGGCCGGCTCGGCGTCGACTATGCGCAGGGCTTTGCGATCGGCCGGCCGCGGGCGCTGGAAGCGGTGCTGCAGGAAATCCTGCGCGGCGCGCCCGGCGTGACGCGCGTGTCCGGCTCGCCGCTCATGGCGCGGCTCGCCGGCTGACTTTTCTTCTTCCTGTGGGGCCGGCTTCAGCCGGCCTGAAAACAGTCAGGCTAAAGCCTGACCTACAGGAAGAAACAGACCGAGCCGGTGGCATACGGGATTCAGGGAATGCCTGCGCCGTTTAGTGGCGTTAAGCCGCCGACGCCGGCTGTATATTGATGGCGGCCTTCGATCCATAAGTGCAGTGACCGTGAACCGATTTCCCCGACCCTTTCGCGTGTTGTTGCTGGTGATGCTCGGCGTCGTGCTGGGTGCCGGCCTCTCCGTCGGCCCGAGCGTCCAGGCCGAACGACGCATCGCACCGGAACAGCCGGTCGCCGCCACCGACAAACCCATGCGCTGGCAGGACGCGCGACTGCTCGCCGAAGTCCTCGAACTCGTCCGCAAGGACTACGTCGACGATGTCTCCGACGAAGAACTCATCGAAGCCGCCATCCGCGGACTCGTCGGCGATCTCGATCCGCACTCCTCCTTCCTCAATGCCGAAGAGCTGAACGAAATCCGCATCAGCACCGCGGGCGAATACTCCGGCGTCGGCATCGAAGTGGCGCTGGAGAACGGCGCCGTGAATGTCGTCTCGCCGATCGAAGGCGGCCCGGCAGCGCTCGCCGGCGTGCTCGCCGGCGACACCATCGTCGCCGTCGACGAAGTGCCGGTCAGCGTCGAGAATCTCGACGACACCATCGATCGCATGCGCGGCAAGCCGGGCTCGATGGTCAAGATCACCATCGCCCGTCGCGAGACGCCGCAGCCGCTGCAGTTCACGCTGGCGCGCGCCAACGTGCAGGTGCACAGCGTCAAAGAAAAATTGCTCGAACCGGGCATCGGCTATGTGCAGATTTCGCATTTCAGCGAGACCACCACACCCGATCTGGAAAAGGCCATTGCACAGCTGAAGCGCCGCAACGGCAGCGAGCTGCACGGACTGGTGCTGGACCTGCGCGACAATCCCGGCGGCCTGCTCGAAGCAGCGATCGGCGTCTCCGACGTCTTCCTCGAAGACGGCATCATCGTCACGGCGAACGGCCGCGCCGCCGATGCGAAGTTCGAAATGGATGCGCAACCCGGCGATGCGCTGAACGGCGCGCCGCTGGTAGTGCTGGTCAACGGCGGTTCGGCGTCGGCGTCGGAAATCGTGGCCGGCGCACTCAAGGATCATCATCGCGCGACCATCCTCGGTCAGCAGACCTACGGCAAAGGTTCGGTGCAGACCGTGATGCCGCTGTCGGATGGTCATGCCGTCAAGCTCACCACCTCGCGTTACTACACGCCGTCGGGCGTGTCGATCCACAAGGTCGGCATCACGCCGGACGTGGTGATCGATGCGAAGCAGGCGGCCGACGCGCCGAAGGTGGCGGGCATCGACTATGAAACCGGGCTCGCGCTCGGCCTGCTCAAGGATGACTCGACCCGCGATACGGATCGTCCGATCCGGCAAAGCAGCCTGAAGTAATCGCGCGCATGCGTGCTGCGCCGGCAGGGAGCGCTATCCAGGGCTTCGCCACGAAGGCATTGCTCGGCCTGGAGCTGCTGGCGCTCGCCAGCGGTGTTCTGCAGTTTGCCTTCGCGCCGGCCACCGTCGGCAACCCGGTGCTGGCTGGTGCCGCGCTCGCGCTGCTGAGTTTCAGCATTGTGCTGGTGCGCCTGATTCCGGCGCTGCAGCGACCGGTGGCGCGCCAGCACTGGATCGCCGTCGTCGCCACGATCCTCTATGTCACGCTGATCGCCATTGCGACCGGCGCTGCGCAAAGCGCGCTGCTGGCGCTCTATCTCATTCCGCTCGCGGCCGTGGCGCTGGCGTTCGGACGCTGGTGGCTCGTCGCGCTCACCGCCTTCGTCATCGCCTTGCTCGGGCTGCTGCTGGGCGCGCTGACGCCGGACGTCGATGTGGCCAGCGCGCAGTTCGCCGTGCTCATGCTCAGCAAGCTCCTGCCCGGACTCGCCATCGCACTGATTCTCAGCGCCCTCATCGAACAGATGCAGAGCGCGGTGCAGCGCATCTCGGATCTCGCCGCCAGCGATCAGCTCACGGGCCTGCTCAATCTGCGCGCCTTCGAAGAAGTACTGCAGCAGGAGCATCGCAAGGCCGAGCGCTTCGGCCGGCCGTACACGCTCGCCATGATCGACGTCGACAATCTCGGCTACGTGAACGACACGCTGGGGCACGAGGCCGGCAGCGAAGTGCTGCGATCGGTGGCGGCGGCCATCGGCCGCTCCATCCGCGCCTCCGACGTGGCGGCGCGGGTCGGCGGCGATGATTTCGTCGTGCTGCTGACGGAAGCCGACGAAGCGATGGGCGCCGCCATCGCCCAGCGCATCCGCAACAACATCTATGCCAGCACGGTCTCGGTCGCAAATCGCCTGATCCGCGCCAATGCCAGCGTGGGCACGTCCAGCTTTCCGCGCGATCACCTGTACCCGAAGGAACTCATGATCCTCGCGGACCGGCGCATGCAGCAGGATCGCGAACTGCGCAAGCAGGCGGGTTGAGGGGTAGACCCGAATGATGCGTCCCTTCCTCCGCGCAGCGGGGAGGAGGCGCGCGAAAGCGCGTCGGAGATCCCCCAGCGAGGGAGAAGGACAGGATGGGGGCTACTTGATAAGCAGCACAGATTGCGTTGTGCCCCCACCCTGACCCTCCCCCGCTGCGCGGAGGAGGGAACAAACGACGGCGATCTGAGCAGATTCGTTCTACTGCTCCGCCATCAGCGCGCGAACCGCCTGCACCAGAATGCCGACGATCATGATCAGCGTCGGCAACGCCGTCAGCACGAATCCCAGCGAACGGCTTTTCGGATCGCGCACGTAGGAACGACAATAGATGGCGCGCCCGATGATGAAAACGGCGCCCAGGCCGGCGGCCCAGGTCGCGCTTGCGTAGTGCGCGAAGATCCACAGCGACGGCAGAAACAGCACGAGCTGTTCCAGCGTGTTCATCTGCACGCGGAAGTAGCGTTCGAATACTTCATTGCCGGAGACCGCCGGTGCGGCGATGCCGTGCCGGGCGCGGGCGCGTCCGACCAGCGCGCCGAAGAACAGGAATTCGATCAGGGCGAGAACGGTAACGATCGCGACGTAATGCATATGCGGAGCCTTGTAGTTGTTCGTCCCGTCGCAAGCGTACCGCATCGCCGCCGCCCTGCCGACGTTGCTATATCATCGCCCCGCCACCAGCGACTGCGCAGGCACTCATGAATACCGCGTCAGCACTCGCCTACCAGAGCGGCTTCGCCAATCACTTCGCCACCGAGGCGCGCAGCGGTGCCCTGCCGACCGGACGCAATTCGCCGCAGCGTGCGCCGCTCGGATTGTATGCAGAGCAACTGTCGGGCACGGCCTTCACCTCGCCGCGACACGCCAACCGCCGGTCGTGGCTGTATCGCATCCGCCCGGCCGCGATGCATGGCCGGTTCGAACGCCGCGAGGATGGATTGATCACGAACCAGTTCGATGCCGCAGCGACGTCGCCGAATCAATTGCGCTGGGACCCGTTGCCGATTCCGGAGCGGCCCACCGATTTCGTGCAGGGTCTCACGACGGCCGCGGGCAACGGCTCGCCCGAAGCGCAGAGCGGTTGCGGCATCTACTGGTATGTCGCGAACCAGTCCATGCGCGACCGGTTCTTCTACAGCGCCGACGGCGAACTGCTGATCGTGCCGCAGCTCGGTGCATTACGGCTCGCGACCGAACTCGGGCTCATCGAGATCGAGCCGCAGGAAGTCGCGGTCATTCCGCGCGGCGTGCGCTTTCGCGTCGAGTTGCTGGAAGCGCAGGCGCGCGGCTATGTCTGCGAAAACTTCGGTGCGCCGTTTCGATTGCCGGATCTCGGACCGATCGGTTCGAACGGCCTCGCCAATCCGCGCGACTTCCAGACGCCGGTCGCGTGGTTCGAAGACCGCGAAGGCGACTTCGAACTCATCGCCAAGTTTCTCGGCCATCTGTGGTCGGCGCCGATCGATCACTCGCCGCTCGACGTCGTCGCCTGGCACGGCAACGACGCGCCGTACAAGTACGATCTGCGCCGCTTCAACACCATCGGCTCGATCAGCTACGACCATCCCGATCCGTCGATCTTCCTGGTGCTGCAATCGCCCAGCGATACGCCGGGCGTCGACACGATCGACTTCGTGATCTTTCCGCCGCGCTGGCTGGCGATGGAGGACACGTTCCGTCCGCCCTGGTTTCACCGCAATGTCGCGAGCGAGTTCATGGGCCTGATCCACGGCGTCTACGATGCGAAAGCCGGCGGCTTCGCGCCCGGCGGCGCCTCGCTGCACAACTGCATGAGCGGTCACGGCCCCGACGCGACGACCTTTGAACGTGCGAGCGTTGCGGATACGACCGCGCCGCAACGGATCAGCGACACGATGGCGTTCATGTTCGAAACGCGCAACGTCATCCGCCCGACCTCCTACGCTCTCGCCCTGCCGCAATTGCAGTCCGACTATGCCGACTGCTGGTCGGGGTTGCGCAGGCAGTTCAAGAGTTAGGAGGTTTCACACGGAGATCACGGAGACCACGGAGTTCGGAGAAGAGAAGAAAAATTTCCACGGGGGACACGGGGAACACGGGGTCTCGGAACAGAAATTTTCTTTCCCCGTGCTCCCCGTGTTCCCACTCCTTCCCCGTGGAAATTCTTTTCTCTTCCGACCTCCGTGGTCTCCGTGATCTCCGTGTGAAAACCGCTTCTTGAATTTCGCAGCAAAGGCCGGATTCATGCTTTCATGTCCGCTCGTCCCGTTGCACAGGGGGTCTCGCCAGTGACCGGTTTCTTTCTGCGTTGTGCGATCGTCGCGCTCGGGCTGTGGCTTGCCACCAAGGTGCTGCCGGGATTGCAGTTCGATACTGCGGGCACGCTGCTCGCCGCGGCCTTGCTGCTGGGGATCGTGAATGCGGTCATCCGGCCGATCGCCGTCGTGCTGACCTTGCCGCTGACGCTCGTGACGCTGGGACTGTTCCTGATCGTCATCAATGCCGGGATGCTGGGACTGGTCGCGGCGCTGCTCGGCGGTTTTGCGATCAGCAGCTTCTGGACCGCCATCGGCGCGTCGCTGATCGTCAGCCTGACTTCGTGGGTCGCGTCCGGCCTGATCGGCAACAACGGCCGGATCGAAGTGATTTCCGGGAAACGATAACGTTCCTCTGCCTGTGGGGCCGGCTTTAGCCGGCCTCTGAGAAGTCAGGCTAAAGCCTGACCTACAGTCAGAAGCGCAAAGCTAGCCGGCCTTCTCCGCACCCATCCCGCGCACCGACGCCCGATACAGCAGCCAGCCGACGACCGCCAGCACTACCAGACCGACGAACTGGCCGAAATGGAACTGCGCCGGCAGCGCCAGCACATCGGCGCGCTCGCTCACGACGATCGGGATGGCAATCGCGATACCCATCAGCGCCTCGCCAGTGATCAGGCCGGCGGAGAACAGCACGCCGGGACGATGCACGCGGTCGCGCAGCGACTCGTCATGCGTGCCAACGACGCCGTGGCGCCTCTCGACGAAGTAAGCCAGCAGGCCGCCGAGGAAGATCGGCACCATCAGTTCCAGCGGTAGATAGATGCCGATGGCTGCGGCCAGCACCGGCACGCGGAAACTGGAATTGCGCGATTTCAGCCAGCTGTCGAGAGCGATCACCAGCGCGCCGATGACGCCGCCGGCGATGATCATGTCCCACGGCAATTTGCCGCCGAACAGACCCTGCGCCACCGAGGCCATCAGCGTGGCCTGCGGTGCCTGCAATGAACCCGGGCGGGTCGGATCGCCGATGCCATAGGCCTGCGCCAGCAGGTTCAGCACCGGTGCCATGATCAGCGCGCAGGAAAATGCGCCGATGCCCAGCATGAGCTGCTGCTTCCAGGGCGTGGCGCCGACGAGATAGCCGGCTTTGAGATCCTGCAAATTGTCGCCGCCGACGGCCGCGGCACAGCACACCACCGCGCCGATCATGATCGCGGCCACCGCGCCGATCTTGGAATCGCTGCCCAGCAGCAGCATCAACACGACGGACGCGAACAGGATGGTGGCGATGGTGATGCCGGATACAGGATTGTTCGACGAACCAACCAGTCCGGCGAGATAGGCCGACACCGACACGAACAGGAAGCCGGCGACGATCATGATGATCGTCATCGGGATGCTCACGCCCCAGTTCTGCACGATCGCCTGGTACAGGCCCGCGAGCGGCAGCACGAACAGCAGCAGCGCGACCAGCATCCACTTCATCGGCAGATCGCGTTCGGTCTCGGCGAGATTGGCGCCTGCACCCTTGCGCGCTGCCGCGATGCCGCTCTTGATGCCGGACAGCAGCGACTTGCGCAGCGAGAACAGCGTCCAGACGCCGCCGACCAGCATCGTGCCAACGCCGAGGTAGCGGATGCGATCACCGCGAATGATCGCCGCGGCTTCTGCTGCCGTCGCACCGACGACCTTGGCCGCGACTTCCGGATCGCCGCTCAGCAGGAACGCGTGATAGAACGGGATCGCGATGTTGTAGGCGAGCACGCTGCCGGAGACGACGACGATGCCGATGTTGAGCCCGACGATGTAGCCCACGCCCAGCAGCGCCGGCGACAGGCCGGTGCCCATGTAGCCGAGATACTTGCCGAAGAAGCCGGCGCCCGCTGCCTGGTCAGGGATCATGCGCAACCCGCTTTCCGCAGCCAGCTTGACCAGCGCACCGAGGCCGGCGGAGAGACCGAGGATCTTCAGACCCGGGCCCGGATTCTCGCCGGCCTTGAGCACTTCCGCCGCGGCCTTGCCTTCGGGAAACGGCAGCGGCTGCTCCACGATCATCGAGCGTCGCAGCGGCACCGAGAACAGCACGCCGAGCAGGCCGCCGAGTCCGGCAATCGCCAGCACCCAGGAATATCTGAAGTCCTGCCAGTAGCCCAGAATGATCAGCGCGGGAATGGTGAAGATCACGCCGGCGGCGATGGACGAACCGGCCGACGCGCCGGTCTGCACGATGTTGTTCTCGAGGATGGTGCCGCCACCCAGCAGGCGCAGCACGCCCATCGACAGCACCGCCGCCGGAATCGCCGTGGCGATGGTGAGGCCGGCGAACAGGCCGAGATAGGTGTTCGCTGCGGCCAGAATCACCGCCAGCACCACCGACAGAACGATGGCGCGCGGCGTGAGCTGGGCAGTGGATGAGGTCGATGACATGGACGATCCTCGCGATTGCGATCAAACGATTTTTAGTAATGAGGGTCAGTCAGGACGATGTGCGATGACGCAGGCACGATCATTCCCAGCCGCACTGCTGCCCCTCGTTCTCCACGGTCAGCCACGCTGACAGCGGCGCGAAGTAATCCATGATCGCCGAGGCGTCCATGTCGCGTGTGCCGGTGAGTTTCTCGAGCGTGTCCTGCCACGGCTGGCTCTGGCCCAGCGCCAGCATTTCGCGGAAGCGTCGCCCGGCTTCTTCGTTGCCGTAGACGGAACATTCGCTCAAGGGACCCTTGAAGCCCGCTGCGTCGCACAGCGCCTTGTGGAACTGGAACTGCAGGATGAAGGACAGGAAATAACGCGTGTACGGCGTGTTGGCGGGAATGTGGTACTTCGCGCCCGGATCGAAATCCTCTTCGCTGCGCGGCACCGGCGCCGCGACGCCCTGGTACTGCTCGCGCAGCTGCCACCAGGCGGCGTTGTAGTTCTCGGGTTTCACTTCGCCGGAAAACACTTTCCAGCGCCATTCGTCGATCAGCTTGCCGAACGGCAGGAAGGCGATCTTGTCGAGCGCCATTTTCATCTGCTGATTGATCGTCGCTTCGCGGCTGCGTTTCACGGGGCCGGCGAGACCGATGGTGTGCAGGTACGCCGGCGTCATCGACAGATTCACCGTATCGCCGATCGCTTCGTGGAAGCCGTCGTTGGCGCCGCTCTGGAACAGGTACGGCTGATCCTTGTAGGAGAGGTAATAGAATACGTGACCGAGCTCGTGATAGACGGTCATGAGGTGTTCCTGCGTCGGCTCGATGCACTGCTTGATGCGCACGTCCTCGTAGCCGTCCATCTGCCAGGCGCTGGCGTGGCATTGCACGTCGCGGTCGGCGGGCTGCTTCAGCAGCGAGCGTTCCCAGAAGGTCTGCGGCAGTTTCGGAAAGCCGAGCGACACGTAGAAGGCTTCGGCCGACTGCGTGATCTTCACCGGGTCGTACTTCTGCTTCACCAGCGCGCTGGTGACATCGAGATCCGACACGCCCTTGTACGGTTCGACCAGCGGATAGATCTCGCCCCACTGCTGCGCCCACATGTTGCCCAGCAGTTGCGCCGGGATGGGCTTGTTCTCGGGCACGCGTTCCTCGCCGTAGGTTTCGCGCAATTTGCCGCGCACGTAGCAATGCAGCTGGTTGTAAAGCGGCGAGACCTGCTGCCACAGACGTGTCGCTTCCCGGGTGAAGTCGTCGGCCGGCATGTCGTAACCGGAACGCCACATCGCGCCGAGATCGGCGAAGCCTAGTTCGCGCGCGCCTTCGTTGGCGAGTTCGACGAAGCGCACGTATTCCTTGCGGATCGGACGCGCGGTGGAATGCCAGCCGGTCCAGGCGTCGGTCAGTGCATCGTAGTTGCGGCTGGTGGCGAGGATGTCGGTGAGTTCGCCCTGGTCCTTGCAGGATTCCGGCCCGCTCGGGCAGTACTTCGCGGCGCCGTACATGCCTTCCATTTTCGAAGTGATGCCGCTCAGCTCGGCGCGCTTCGCCGGATCCTTCGGTGCTGGCGCCGCCACACCCAGCTTCAGGAGTTCGATGGCGCGTGCGGATGAGGGACTGAGCTGCTGTCCTTCATAGGCCTTCGATTCCTCGACGGCCTTGCCGAAGGCTTCGAGATAGCGCTCGTTCGCCTTGGCGTTGAGGAATTCCGTATCGACATTGATGAAGGTCGCATAGGCGAAACCGGCGGTGGCCAGCTCCTTGCCTGCCGCCTTCATCTCGTCGTTGACCCGTGTGACGAATTCGTCCGCCGTTTCCTTCGGTTTTGCAGCATCGACGGGCGTCTTGGTGCAGCCCGCGGACAGCAATGCTGCGCAGACCGCAGCGCCGATCAGCCAGTTCGATTTCATGCGTCGCCTTCCGTTACTTCACGCCGACCATCAGCTTCTTCACCGGCTTCGACAGCAGCAACAGCACGATGCCGGCAGCGCAGATGAACCAGACGAAGTTCATGAACTGACCCGGCATCGCCTGCACATTGGTGGTTTCGAACATGCCTGCCAGCAGGCCGGCGGAGAGATTGCCGAGCGAGGTCGCGAGGAACCACACGCCCATCATCTGCGAGACGAAGCGCTTCGGCGCGAGCTTGGTGACGTAGCTCAGGCCCACCGGACTCAGGCACAGCTCGCCGTAGGTGTGCAGCAGGTAGGTAAGGATCAGCAGATACGGCATCGCCTTGCCGCCATCCGAGACGATGTTCGCGGCCCACACCATGAACAGGAAGCCGAGGCCCAGCATGATGAGACCGAGGCCGAACTTCGCCGGCGCCGACGGATCGAGATTGCGCTTGGCGAGCGCGACCCACAGCATCGAAAACGGTACGGCGAAGATCAGGATGAACAGAGAGTTGAAGGACTGGAACCAGGCGGTGGGGATTTCCCAGTTGCCGAGCCAGCCGATGGTGCGATCGACATAGCGCTCGGCGAACAGGTTGAGCGACGCGCCCGTCTGTTCGAAGCCGGCCCAGAACAGCATGCAGCCGACGAACAGGAACAGGATCACCGCCATGCGCTTGCGTTCGGTCGAATCGAGTCCCGCGAGCAGGAAGATGTAGGCGAAGTAGGCGATGGCGATGCCGAACAGGATGCCGCCGGTCGTCTGCGCGACCGTCAGCGGATTGATCGTCACCACACCTGTGAGCACCAGCAGGTAGGCAGCCACGATCACGCCGACCAGCGCGCCGACGATCAACCAGCTGCGATGACGACCGGTGCTGCTTTCGCTCTGCGCATCCACCACGCGCACGCCCGCGTCGCCGAGGTGTCGCTGAAACAGCTTGTATTGCACCAGGCCGAAGATCATCAGCACCGAACCGGCCGCGAAGGCGACGTGCCAGCCGTAGTTCACCGCGAGCCAGCCCGTCACGATCGGACCGAGGAAGCCGCCGATGTTGATGCCCATGTAGAAGATGGTGAACCCGGCATCGCGCCGGCCGCCGCCTTCCGGATAGAGATCGGCCACCATCGCGCTGACATTGGGCTTGAGCAGCCCCACGCCGCACACGATGACGATCAGGCCGCCGTAGAACGTGGCAGGTGCGGAGCCGAAGGCCAGCAGCGCATTGCCGGCCGCGATCAGGATGCCGCCGTACCACACGGCGAGTCGCGAACCGATCAGCCGGTCGGCGATCCAGCCGCCCGGCAGGCACAGGATGTAGGAGGCGGAGATGTACAGACCGTAGATCGCATTGGCGGTCCTGTCATCGAGCCCGAAACCGCCGCGGACCGAGTCCGCGAGAAACAGCACCAGCAGCGCCCGCATCCCGTAATAAGTGAAGCGCTCCCACATCTCGGTGAAGAACAGGGTCGCGAGACCGCGGGGATGACCGAAGATCTGCGGCCCGCTGGTGGAATCCGTGGGCGCTGTGCGCTCGATCGGCTGGTTCATTCTTGGGCTCGCTCCGCGGTGCGGGTTGGGACGCTCGGGCGTGGCGCCGGCGCCGGTTCAGAATTCTTGCCAGAGATATGACGACCGGGGACTCAAGTCTCACCGATCTTCTGCGGCAGCGGCAAGAAGGCGAAACCAGCGGATTCCGCAGCGGCGTATGTATACATGCGCGCTGCGTGCCATGATTTGCGGCGCAAGCCTTCAAACTCACAAGGAACAGTGACATGGCAGGAAAGAAGCTCGGCAAGCAACAGCGAGCCACGTTCGATGGCATCCTCAGTCCCGGCGATTTCTCCGATATTGCCCAGCTCATCGCCAGCGCCCGACAACGCGCGGTGCAGGCGGTCAACACCACACTGATCGAGCTGTACTGGCAGATCGGCGAGCGCATCAGCCGCAGGATCGCCGCTGCCGAATGGGGAGAGGGTGTGGTGGCAGAGCTTGCCCGCTATCTGGCTCGGACCCAGCCGGGGTTGCGTGGCTTCACCCGCGCCAACCTGTTCAGGATGCGGCAGTTCTATGAAGCCTATCCTGACCCTGAAATTGTCTCGGCACTGCTGAGACAATTGCCGTGGACTCACCACCTCATCATTCTGGGTCAGAGCAAGCGCCCGGAGGAGCGGGAGTTCTATCTGAAACTGGCCGTGCAGGAGCAGTGGAGCAGCCGCCAGCTGGAGCGCCAGTTCAAGGCCGCCCTGTTCGAGCGCACCGTGCTGGCTCCGCCAAAAATCTCACCCGTCGTGCGACAAAGCCACCCGGATGCGGCCAGTGTCTTCCGCGACAGTTATCTGGTCGAGTTTCTCGACTTGCCGCCAGGCCATGTCGAGGCAGACTTGCACAAGGGTCTGCTGCGGCAGTTGCGCGACTTCCTCATCGAACTGGGTCGGGATTTCTGCTTCGTCGGCAGTGAGTATCCGGTGCAGGTGGGCCGGCGCGATTTCACGTTGGACTTGCTCTTCTTCCATCGTGGCCTGAACTGCCTCGTGGCGATTGAGCTGAAAGTCGGCCGCTTCGAACCGGAATACCTGGGCAAGCTGAACTTCTATCTCGAAACCCTCGACCGCGATGCGAAGAAGCCGCACGAAAACCCGGCCATCGGCGTGCTGTTGTGCGCCAGCAAGGATGATGAAGTGGTGGAGTACGCGCTGAACCGCAGCACGTCACCGGCGCTGATCGCGGAATATCCAGACGCAACTGCCGGACAAGACCTTGCTGCGGGCAAAGCTGCATGAGTTCTATCTGCAAAACGCAATGGAACAGAACAACGAGACGACATGAACATTGCCCGCCAGATGGCGCTGGCTGTCGGCGTCCCTGTCAATCGGTGCGCTGCTCCTGCTCGCGCTGCCGCGCGGCGCGGTTCTTGAGGAGCACGCGCGCCATGATGATCCCACCTTCGTAGAGCAGGTACATCGGTACCGCCATGAAGCACTGCGACAGCGCATCCGGCGGCGTGAGGAAGGCGGCGACGATGAAGATGCCGAGAATCACGTAGCCGCGATTCTTGGTCATGGTCTCGACCTTCACCATGCCCGTGGCGGCAAGCAGCACGGTGGCGATCGGAATTTCGAACGCGACGCCGAAGGCGAAAAACAGCAGCAGCACGAAGTCGAGATAGTTCGACATGTCCGTCATCACCTGCACGCCATGCGGCGCGGCGCTGGTGAGGAACGCGAACATCAGCGGGAACACGACGAAATACGCGAAGGCGACGCCGGCGTAGAACAGCACGATGCTGGAGATCACCAACGGCACCGCGAAGCGTTTTTCGTGGCGATACAGCCCAGGCGCGACGAAGGCCCACGCCTGATACAGCACATAGGGCATCGCCAGGAACAGGCCCGCCAGCAGCGCGAGTTTCAGCGGCGCCATGAACGGCGCGACGATGCTGGTTGCGATCATCGAGGTGCCCTGCGGCATCTTCTCGATCAGCGGCGTCGCGACCAGCGTGAACAGTTCATCGGAAAAGAACGCGCAGGGAATGAACAGGATGAACACCGCGATCACCGCCCGCAGCAGGCGATCGCGCAGCTCCACCAGGTGAGAAATCAGCGAGCCTTCGGCGAGTGTCTCGCGTTCATGATCGGCCGCGCTCATGAAGCGTTCTTGGTATCGGACGAGGCGGGCGGAGCAGGCTCGGGTTCGATGCCCGACACCGTCTGGTCGAGATCGATTTCCGGTCCCCGATGGGGCGCAGTCTCCGGAGGTTCAGGCGCCGCCGGAGTGTGAATCGAAGGTTCGGCTGGGGAGGAAGACTGCGCCGCGCCCGGACGCGACTTCGCCAGTTCCTCGATCGTGACTTCCTGCTCCAGCTGCGTGCGCAACTGGCGTGCCATGGAACGCGCGCGGCCGGTCCAGCGACCGATTTTCTGCGCCAGGCCGGGCAGCTTCTCCGGCCCGAGTACAAGGAGTGCGAGACCGAGGATCAGGACGATCTCGGTGAAACCGACTTCGAACATGGAAGTGCTGGTGGAAGGTCAGAGGTCGCGGCGGCGCGACCGCTCAGGCATTCGTGGACTTGCTGCCGGACTTGGAAGCGGGCGTCGAATCGAAATCCGCGTCCTTTTCCGCCGGCGCCGACAACTGCTTGTTGTCCTCGTCCTCGCCTTCGGCCATCGCCTTCTTGAAGCCCTTCACCGCACCGCCCAGATCCGAGCCAATGGTCTTCAGACGCTTGGCGCCGAAGATCACGAGCGCGATCACGAGAATGATCAGAAGCTCACGAAACCCAATACCCATTGCAGCTCTCCGGGGGAAAACGCCGGCGATCATACGCCAATACACCGGCCCGGACAGTGAGCCGGCTCCGACGATTTCTTAAGGACTTTCGCCGGGCTCGACCCGTAACCAGAACGTTACGGGACCGTCGTTGACCAGCGCGACCGCCATGTCGGCACCGAACACGCCCGTTTGGACCGCGGGATGAATGGATCGTGCCCGCGACACCAGGTAGTCGAACAACCGCTCGCCTTCCTGCGGCGCTGCGGCAGGACTGAATCCGGGTCGCGTGCCCTTGCGCGTATCGGCGGCCAGCGTGAATTGCGGCACCAGCAGCAGCCCGCCGCCGATCTCCTGCAGGCTGCGGTTCATGCGGCCCTGGTCGTCGGGAAACACCCGGTAGGTCAGCAGCCGCTCCAGCAGCCGGTCCGCCTGGGCTTCCTGATCGCCGCGCTCGACACCGATCAGTACCAGCAGGCCACGGTCGATCCGGCCGTGTTCCTGGCCGCCGACGCTGACATCTGCCCGGCTTACGCGCTGAAGGAGTCCGATCATGCGGCGAGGATGGCATGGTTCGAATCGGGGCGGTAAATTGCACATTCGCGCCTCCGATTTGCCACAGGTGCAGAAGAGGTGGCATTCATCGCGCCTGTCCATTCCACTTTCAGGGTAGAAATGACGAGTCTCCAGCGACTGGTCATGCCTGATCAGAGTAGTCGGACGAGTTGACGCCGACTTCCAGCTACCCGGGTGAAATCTTCGCCCACCCTCCTCATGGGTCGTGCTGCATTACCGTCGCAGAGATGCCGAAGTGGGAAATCCATACTCAAATAGCTCCGTACGGCTTCGAACCTCGGCATCCGATCTCACCTAAGAAACCCCGCCCAACCCGCTGACCTGTCAACCAAAATTACCGGGACTGTCATCGGTCCGTCATTCCCGGACGCCACTGTGCGCGCCAGCCCGGTCCTGCACAGGTGACGTATGAGCCCGAATCCGGCCCGGCCGGTATTTCGATTCCGCAGCGTCTTCATTTCCGACGTGCATCTGGGGTTTCGCGGCTGTAGTGCCCGCTACCTGCTCGATTTCCTGCATTCGATCGAGACCGAGACCCTCTACCTCGTCGGCGACATCGTCGACCTGTGGAGCCTGAAGAAATCGTTCTACTGGCCGCAGGAACACAACGACGTCATCCGCACCATTCTTGGCAAGGCCAAGCGCGGCACGCGCGTCGTCTACATCCCCGGCAACCACGACCGCGTGTTTCGCGACTACGACGGCATGGTGTTCGGCAATGTCGAGATCCGGCGCGAGGCGCTGCACGAAACGGCCGACGGGCGCCGCTTCGTGGTGCTGCATGGCGATGAGTTCGACGCTGTCATCAAGGCGAGTCCGCTGCTTGAGGCGCTCGGCAATCGCGCCTATGCGTTCGTGCTGCAGCTCAACCGGCTGGTGAATTTTTTCCGCCGTCGTTTCGGCTTTCCTTACTGGTCCGTCGCCGCGTACCTGAAACACAAGGTCAAGAACGCGGTGAAGTACATCGCGAACTACGAACAGGCGCTGGCGGACGAGGCGAAGCGTCGCGGCGTCGACGGCATGATCTGCGGTCACATCCACCGTGCCGAAATCACGAACATCGACGGCGTGCTCTATTGCAACGACGGCGACTGGGTCGAAAGCTGCACGACGCTCACCGAGGATTTCAACGGCCGGCTCGCGCTCCTGCGCTGGACCGAGACGCGCGAAGTCCTGACCCACCAGGAGCTCTTGATCGCCGCGGCGCGCGTGCGCGTCGCGTGAAAATCGCCATCGTTACCGACGCCTGGCTGCCGCAGACCAACGGCGTCGTCAAAACGCTCATGACGACGACGCAGCATCTGCGTGCGCTGGGTCACGACGTGTGCGTGATCGAGCCGACGCAGTTCCGCACGTTTCCCTGTCCGACCTATCCGGAGATCCGTCTCGCCTGGTTTCCGTACCGGCAGCTGGACGGAATGCTGCGCGAGGTTGCGCCGGAGGCGATTCACATCGCCACCGAAGCCACGCTCGGCACGGCCGCGCGCCAGTGGTGCCGCCGGCGTCGTTTCGCCTTCACGACCTCGTATCACACGCAATTTCCCGAGTACGTCGCCTCGCGCTTTCCGATTCCGCTGTCGCTGAGTTATGCGCATCTGCGCCGCTTTCACGGGGCTGCGACACGCACGATGGTCGCGACGCCGACGCTGCAGCGGCAGCTCGAGGCCCGCGGCTTCGGCAACCTGGTGCGCTGGACCCGCGGCGTCGATGTCGATCTGTTCCGGCCGCACGACAAGACGTTCCTGACTCTGCCGCGGCCGATCGCGGTGTATGTCGGGCGCGTTGCGGTGGAGAAAAACATCGATGCCTTTCTGGCGATGCCGTGGCAGGGCACGAAGCTCGTCGTCGGTGATGGTCCAGCACGTGCAGGACTCGAATCACGCTTTCCCGAGGCTGTCTTCGTCGGCTACAAGTTCGGCGAAGAGCTCGCGCGCCACATCGCCGCGTCGGATGTGTTCGTCTTTCCCAGTCGCACCGACACCTTCGGTCTCGTACTGCTGGAGGCGATGGCCTGCGGCATTCCCGTCGCCGCGTTCCCCGTCACCGGTCCCATCGATGTCGTGCAGCAGGGTGTGACGGGTGTACTGGCCGAAGATCTCGGCAATGCGGCGCTCGCGGCGCTCATGCTCGATCCGGCGCAGTGTCGCGACTACGCGCTGCGACACACATGGGGAGCGGCAACGCGGCAGTTTCTGGGGAATCTGGTGTGGCAGGAAGAAGAGGAGTTGCACACGGAGATCACGGAGGACACGGAGTTCGGAACAGATAGATGATCCTCTTCCTCTTCCTGTGGGGCCGGCTTCAGCCGGCCTTTGCACTTGAAGAAGCCGGCTGAAGCCGGCCCCACAGGAAGAGCCATTCTTTTCTCCTCAGCGCAACTGATCCGCCCGCGCCTGCGCCTCCTGCGCCTGCGGATTCTTGCCGCGCGCACGATACGACTCCGCGATGAGGCTCCACGCCGCGGACTGTGCCTTCGGCGCATTCGTCGACATCGACACGGCCTTGCGGCCCATGTTCTCGGCCTGCACGTAGTTGCCCTCGGCCTGGCGCACCTTGCCGAGTTCGATCCAGAGCAACGGATTGTCGGGCTCGATGCGCAGCGCACGCTCGAGCGACGACGCAGCCACCGCGAAATTCTTCGATTCGAGCTGCGTCTGCGCCTGGCCGACCAGCGCGCGCGATGCCGGGCTCAGCACGGGTTCGCGAATCACCGGTGTCGGCAGCGGCTGCGGGACTTCGATCGCTGGCGGTGTCTCGGCGGGCTGGGTTTCCACGACAGGCGGCGAGCCGGGCTGCTGCGGAGGCACCGAAGGTGCCGGCGCCGTGGGTCGATACGGTTGCGGCACGGAGCACGCGCTCAGCAGCGCGAGAACCAGCAGGGAAACATATCTTTTCATTGCAGCTCTGGTAGGAAGTCCGTGGGCGAAGGCGAGTGTGCCAGCCACCCGCTCACGCCCGCCAGTTCGTCAATTGACGATGCCCTGCCACCAGGCCCGCGCCCGCGCACCGATCTCGCCGAGCGTGCCCGAGGCGCAGTTCGGATCGACGGGCAGTGGCGTTCCTTGCGGCACCGCAACGATGACGGCTTCCTGGACGCAGCCCGATTGCGCGGCGTATCCGGTGAGATAGTCGATCGACGTTTCCTGCAGGCCTTCCGGCAGGGGCATGCTGAGCGGCGTGGTCGGAATCGAGCCCATCAGCTTCGACCATACGGCGAGCGAGCCCGACGATCCGGTGAGACCCGTCGGCGTGTTGTCGTCGTAACCGATCCAGACCACCGCGAGATGACTGCCGGAGAAGCCGGCGAACCAGCTGTCGCGATAGTCCGATGACGTGCCGCTCTTGCCGGCGACGACGAGCCCCGACGGCAGATTCGCGCGCGCCGCGGCGCCGGTGCCGCGCTCCATCACCTGCACCATCATCTGATTCACTTCATACACCGCCTGTGGCGAAGCGACCTGCGTCACTTCGAGCGCAAACGATTTGAGTGGCGTGCCCTCGGCATCGAGCACCGCACGCACCGCGCGCAGCGGTGTGTTGAAGCCGCCGCTCGCGAAGGCGTTGTAGAGCTGCGCGACTTCGAGCGGCGACACATCGAGCGCGCCGAGCAGCACCGACGGCAGTTCCGGCGGTTCGTTCTCGAGTCCGAGCACCTTGAACTCCTTCGTTACCTTCGGCAGTCCGACATCGAGACCGAGCCGCACGGTGGCGAGATTCATCGACTGCGCCAGCGCGCGCACCAGCGGCACGGGGCCGTAGAACTCCTGCGAATAATTCTGCGGCTGCCAGGTCTTGCCGTTCGCGAGCTTCACTTCGACCGGTCCGTCCTCGACGATCGAGGCGGACGTGAAACGATCGGTCTCCATCGCGGCGAGATAGATCACCGGTTTCACCAGCGAGCCGATCGAGCGCTTGGCATCGAGTGCGCGGTTGAAGCCTTCGAACGTCGCCTGACGGCCGCCGACCATCGCGATCACTTCACCGCTCGAGGGCGAGGTGACGACGACCACGCCTTCCAGCGGTTCGGGCTTCTTTTTCTTGCGCGCCTTTTCGAGTCGATCCAGTTCCTGCGCCAGCGTGGTCTCGGCGCGGGTCTGCACCAGCGGATTCAGGGTCGAGAAAATGCGCAGGCCGGCTTCGGTCAGATCCTCTTCGCGATAGTCGCGACGCAGCGTGCGGCGCACCAGATCCAGGAAGGCCGGGTAATAGCTGCCCGCCTGCGTGCCGGCGCGCACGACGCCGAGCGGTCGCTGCATGGCCTGGGTCGCCGCCTTCTCCTCGATGACCTTGTGTTCGGCCATGAGCTTGAGCACCAGGTCGCGACGCGTCTTGGCACGCTCGGGATGACGGCGCGGATCGTAGTACGACGGTCCGCGCACGACGGCGACCAGCAGCGCCACCTCGGGCAACTGCAGTTCGGCGAGCGGCTTGCCGAAATAGAACTGGCTCGCGAGGCCGAAGCCGTGAATGGCGCGGCGCCCGTCCTGGCCGAGATAGATTTCGTTGATGTAGGCGTTGAGCAGGTCCTGCTTCTCGAAGTGGACTTCGAGCAGCATCGCCATCATCGCCTCTTCGATCTTGCGGCCGAAGGTGCGGCGATTGTCGAGGAAGTAGCTCTTCACGAGCTGCTGGGTCAGCGTTGAACCGCCCTGCTCGATCTGCCCGGCACGCACGTTGATCCACGCGGCGCGAATGATCGCGCCGACGTTCACGCCATGATGCGTATCGAACTTGCGGTCCTCGACGACCTTGAGCGCTGCCGGCAGCATCGGCGGCACTTCTTCCGGCGTGACCACGACGCGGTCTTCGCCATGGATCGGAAAGATGCTGCCGATGAGCAGCGGATCGAGCCGGAAGATCGGCACGTCCTCGCCGCCGCTGGTGAGCGAGACGATGGAGTTCGCATCGGTCGTGATCGTGAGCGCCTGCGCTTCCTGCACGGCATCCGAAAACTGGAAACGCCGGCTGACGAAATCGATGCGCGCGCCGCGACGCCGATAGCTGCCCGAATCCTTCGGCGCATCGACGCGGTGATAGCCGAGGCGGCGCAGTTCCTGTTCCATCGCATCGGCGCCGAAATTCTGGCCGACATACAGCTCGGTCGCTTCCGCATAGACCTGCGCCGGCAAGGTCCAGCGACGTCCTTCGAATTGCTGCGTGACGATGCGATCGAGATAGACGATCCACACCAGCAGCGCAATCAGGCACACGCCCACGACCAGCGCACCGCCGACGAGGATCTGGCGGCGGAATTTCCTGAACGCGGAACGCAGTTTGTTCTGTTTGGGCATGAGGCGGATGACGGTGGAAAGCCAAGCGGCTTCCGGTGCAAAAGGTTCCCGGTCCTGTCGGGCCGAACTGTGCCGGGCGATTCTGGCAAAGCGGTGGCGAATTCTGGTTAGAGCGCCATGCCCTGACAAGTTTCCTGTGCGCTTCAGGGTCGTCGAAAGCAGACAGCGCCGACGATCAGCCCGATGACGGCCGCATACGTCGATGCGAGCAGCACCGACAGCTTCGCTGCCGACAGCAGCGCCGGATCGCCGAAGGCCAGCGTCGCTATGAAGATCGACATGGTGAAGCCGATGCCTGCGAGACAGCCGGCGGTCAACACGCCGCGCCAGGTCAGGCCTTGCGGCAGCCGGCAGAGTCCGAGTTTCACCATCGTCATGCTCACGAGCAGGATGCCCAGCGGTTTGCCCAGCACCAGGCCCAGGGTGATGCCCGCGATCACCGTCAGGCTGGTGGACTGCTCGGCTGCATCGATCCCGAGGCCGCTCAGATTCACGCCGGCATTGGCGAGCGCGAACAGCGGCATCACACCGTAAGCCACCCACGGATGCAGCACCGCCTGCACGCGCACCACCGGCGGCAACATTTCGAGCTGCGCCCGCTGCAGTTCCTTCAGCGGATGCATGAGTTCGTGCGCGTCCTGGCTGCGCCGATCGTTGCGCGCCCGGAATTCATTCAGCGCGCGGCTTGCGCGTGTCAACGGGTTTTCCCGGCCCTGCAGTGGACGCACCGGCGTCAGCAGTCCGAGTACGACGCCCGCCAGTGTCGGATGCAATCCCGCGTACAACAGACCGCACCAGACCACGAGGGCCGGCGGCAGATAGGCGAGCGCCGAGCGAATGCCGAGCCGATGCCACAGCCAGACCAGCAGCACGCCCGCGGCGACCACGGCAAAGCCCGCGGGCTCGATGCCGCTGGAATAGAACAGCGCAATGATCGCAATGGCCGCGATGTCGTCGATGATCGCAATGGCCAGCAGCAGCACACGCACCGTCGAGGGAATGCGTTTGCCGAGCAACGCCAGCACGCCGAGGGCGAAGGCGATATCGGTGGCCGTCGGTACCGCCCAGCCCTGCCGCGCGGCCGGATCGGCGTTGAGCGCAAGGAAGATCAGCGCAGGCACCAGTACACCACCGAGCGCCGCCGCAACCGGCAGCGTGGCCTGCGGCAGATTCGCCAGCGCGCCTTCGTGCATCTCGCGGCGGATCTCCAATCCCACCACCAGAAAGAAGATGGCCATGAGGCCATCGTTGATCCAGAAATGCAGCGGCTGCGAAATCAGCCACGGCCCGGCGCCGAACGTCAGCGGCATATGCCAGAAATGTTCGTAGGACGCGGCCCAGGGAGAATTCGCCCAGCCGAGTGCCACACACGCGGCTGCGAGCAGCACGATGCCGCTGAGGGCCTCGATGTGCAGGAAGCGGTCCAGTGCAGCGGAAACTTTGTCGGATAGCGCGACGGTCGGCGCCGGGTGTCGGTTCATGGAAATGCCACCGCGATTGGCGGCCCGACCAATCCTTACCTGTCTCGTCGCGGGACGCGACGTCGACACCCGCGGGCATTAGACACGCAGGCCTGTGGGTCGGGCAACAGCCGAGTTCTTCTCTCATCCTGTGGGGCCGGCTTCAGCCGGCCATCTTAGGAGTCAGGCTAAAGCCTGACCTACAAGCCTGACCTACAGGAAGCGCATCACCGCCGCCAGAACGTCGGCGAGATCAGCACCAGCAGCGGAAACACTTCGAGACGGCCCAGCAGCATGGCGAGCACGCAGATCCATTTGCCGCCGTCGGTGAGGCTCGTGAAATTGCGTGCCACTTCGCCGAGGCCGGTGCCGGTATTGGTCATGCAGGCGGCGATGGCCGAGAACGCGGTGACCTGATCTTCGCCGGTCGCGAGCAGTGCGATCATCAGAATGCCGAACGCGATCACGTAGACGGCGAAGAAGCCCCACACCGCGTCGATGACGCGCATGTCCATCGGCTTGCGGCCGAGCTTCACCGGCAGCTCCGCGCTCGGATGCACGAGCTGGTTCACTTCGCGCTGACCCTGCTTGAGGATCAGCAGCCAGCGCACGATCTTCATGCCGCCCGACGTCGATCCGGCGCAACCGCCGATGAACGCCGACAGCACGATGATCACCGGCAGCG
The DNA here is from genome assembly GCF_036735925.1 of Povalibacter sp. NCBI lineage: Bacteria > Pseudomonadati > Pseudomonadota > Gammaproteobacteria > Steroidobacterales > Steroidobacteraceae > Povalibacter > Povalibacter sp. Next base: position 26,471 of record NZ_DAINNK010000022.1, on the reverse strand, counting down.
CGCCCGGCCAGTGCGTGAAGTCGTCGGTGACGAAGCCCGACGTCGTCTGCATGGATACCGCATGGAACAGCGCGAGCCGGAAGGCCTCGCCGGGTTCGTGCGCGAAGCGCGTGATCCACAGCACCAGCGTGTACAGCGCGATGCTCACGCCGAGGATGCGGATGAAGGCGCCGAATTCCGGATCGCGAAAGTAGTCGCTCAGGCGACGATGCCGCCACGCCAGGAAGTGCAGCGAGAAGTTGATGCCGCCGATGAACATGAAAATGACGCAGATGCCTTCGATCACGGCATTGTCGAAGTACGCGATGCTGGCATCGTGCGTCGAATTGCCGCCGGTCGAGACCGTCGTGAACGCATGCGCCACGGCGTCGAAGGGCCGCATGCCGGCGGCCCAGTACGCCAGCGCGCAGGCGACCGTGATGCCGAGATAGATGATCCACAGCGCCTTCGCCGTCTCGGTGATGCGCGGTGTCAGCTTCGAGTCCTTCACCGGTCCCGGCGTTTCCGCGCGCAGCAACTGCATGCCGCCGACGCCCAGCATGGGCAGCAGTGCGACAGCGAGCACGACGATACCGATGCCGCCCAGCCATTCGACCTGGCTGCGGTAGTACAGGACCGACTCCGGCAGGTTGTCGAGCGACGGAAAAATGATCGCGCCCGTCGTCGTGAAACCCGACATGGCTTCAAAGACTGCATCAGTGAGCGTCAGTCCGAGTTCGGCCGACAGATACAAGGGCACCGAGCCTGCAATGCCGAGCACGACCCAGAACAGCGCCACGACGAGAAAGCCGTCGCGCAATCGCAGTTCGCGCACCTTCCTGCGCACCGGCCACCATGCGATGAACCCGACCACCAGCAATGCGACAAACGCATCGAAGAACGGCTGCCAGTTGCCGTCATTGAAGTGCAGCGACACCCCGATCGGCGGCAGCATGGTCAGGCTGAACAGCATCAGCAGCAGACCGAGGATTCGCTGGACGACGAGGAAGTTCATGGAGGCGACAGGCGACGGGCGACAGGCGACAGGCGAGATTGGACAAGGAACAGTGCGGTGTCGCGTGCCGCTTCAGCCTGTCGCCTGTCGCCTGTCGCCTGTCGCCCCTCCCTCATCTCCCCGCCCTCTTCGGCACATCGAACAGCCGTTCCACCGCCTCGATGTGTCTCCGGTCCGTCAGGAACATGATCACGTGATCGTCGCGATGGATCATGGTGTCGTGGTGCGCGATCAGCACTTCGTCGCCGCGCACGATGGCGCCGATGGTGGTGCCGTCGGGCAGCGGGATGTCTTCGATGCGCCGGCCGATGACGCGGCCTTCGCCCTGCGTGCCGTGGGCGACGGCTTCGATGGCTTCGGCGGCGCCGCGCCGCAAGGAATGCACGCGCACGACATCGCCGCGTCGCACGTGCGCGAGCAGCGAACCGATCGTCACCTGTTGCGGTGAGAGCGCGACGTCGATCGTGCCGCTTTCCACCAGTTCGGCGTAGGCCGGGCGATTGATCAGCGCCATCACCTTGTGACAGCCGAGGCGCTTCGCCAGCATCGCCGAGAGGATGTTGGCTTCTTCCGCATTCGTCACGGCGACGAAGACATCGGCGCTGTCGATGTTCTCTTCCAGCAGCAGATCCTCGTCGGCGGCGTCGCCGTTCAGCACGATGGTATTGCTGAGCTGTTCGGAAATGCGCCGCGCGCGACGCTGGTCGCGCTCGATGAGCTTCACCTGGTGTTCGGCTTCCAGCACCTGCGCCAGGCGGAAGCCGATGTTGCCGCCGCCGGCAATGACGACGCGGCGCACCGGATCTTCCAGGCGCTGCATTTCGTTCATGACGAGACGGATGTCTTCGCGCGCGGCGATGAAGAAGACTTCGTCGCCGTGCTCGACGACGGTATCGCCCTCGGGCTTGATGCTGCGGCCGTCGCGATAGATGGCGGCAACACGCGCATCGCGACCCGGGATGTGCGTCTGCAGCTGTTTCAGCTGCTGGCCGACGAGCGCCCCGCCCTTCAACGCCTTAACGCCGACCAGCCGCACGCGGCCATCGGCGAAGTCGAGCACCTGGAATGCACCGGGAAACTGGATCAGTCGCACGACATGGTCGGTGACGAGCTGTTCCGGACTGATGGTGACGTCGACGGCGAAGGCACGATCCTCGTCCTCGAACAGCTCCGAGTGCCGTGTGTAGTCGCTGGAACGGATGCGCGCGATGCGCGTGGCGTCGCGATTGAACAGCGTGCGCACGATCTGGCAGGCCACCATGTTCACTTCGTCGCTGTTGGTCAGCGCGACGAATACATCGGCATCTTTCGCGCCTGCAGCCTCCAGCGTACCGGGATACGCGCCGTTGCCGGACAGCGTGCGGATGTCGAGTCGATCCTGCAAATCGCGCAGCAGTTCGTCGTTGGTGTCGACGACCGTGACTTCGTTGGCCTCTTCGCGCGCCAGATGCGTGGCGGCAGTACGGCCGACCTGGCCGGCACCGAGGATGATGATCTTCATCGCGGCGGCGCCATGATGAAGAGGGCTACGGGCGACAGGCGACAGGCAACAGTCGGAAAAGAAAATGAGCGTCCCGGTTTACCATTCCGCCTGTCGCCTGTCGCCTGTCGCCTGTTGCCCCTTTTTCTCATACCGGCTCCAGGTTCGCATACGCCAGCATCAGCCACTTCGGCGGACCCTGGCGTTCGAAGTTGACCTGCACGCGCGCGTGGCTGCCCTGGCCTTCGATGTCGAGGATGACGCCTTCGCCGAACTTGCCGTGACGCACGCGCTGGCCGAGGCGGATGCCGGTGGCCGGTGCTTCTTCCTGGAGACGGCCGCTGCCGCTGCTGGGACGCGGCGTATAGAGCGGTCGCGATACCTGGATGCGCGGACGGATTTCCTCGATCAGCTCCGGCGGAATTTCCTTGATGAAGCGCGACGGCGTGCCGTACGTGTCGGTGCCATGCAGGCGGCGTTGCTCCGCGTAAGTCAGATACAGGTGCTTCATCGCACGCGTCGTGCCGACGTAGCACAGACGTCGTTCTTCTTCGAGGCCGCCGACGTCGCCGATGGAACGCTGACTCGGGAACAGGCCGTCTTCCATGCCGCTCAGGAACACGACCGGAAATTCCAGGCCCTTCGCCGAGTGCAGCGTCATCATCTGCACGCCGTCTTCCCATTCGTCGGCCTGATCTTCGCCGGATTCCAGCACCGCGTGCGCGAGAAAATTCGCCAGCGCGGACATCTGTGTCGCTTCGTCGGGTTCGTAGCCGCGCGCGGCGGTGACGAGTTCTTCCAGGTTCTCGACCTTCGCCTCGCCGCGATCGCCCTTGTCCTGCTTGTAGTGGGCGACGAGTCCGCTGGCATTGATGATGTGATCGACCTGCTCGTGCAACGACAGGTTGCGGGTGTCGCGATCGAGCTGTTCGATCAGCTGCAGGAAGGCATGCAGGTTCTGGCCGAGGCGACTGCCGAGTTCGCCGACGCAGGCGCCGGCGGCCTGCCACATCGAACAGGCATTGGCACGTGCGTAGTTGCGCACCGTGTCGAGCGTCTTGTTGCCGATGCCGCGCGTCGGCAGGTTCACGATGCGCTCGAACGAAGCATCGTCGGCGCGATTGAAGATGAGTCGCAGGTAGGCGAGCGCGTCCTTGATTTCGGCGCGTTCGAAGAACCGCAGGCCTCCGTACACGCGGTACGGAATGCGCGCCGAGAGCAGCGCCTCTTCGAACGTTCGCGACTGTGCGTTGGAGCGATACAGGATGGCGCATTCGGAACGCCGTCCGCCCTTCAATACCCAGTCGCGCACGCGGTTGACGACGAAGTCGGCCTCGTCGCGCTCGTTGAATGCTGAATACAGCCGCACCGGATCGCCGCGCTCGCCGCTGGTCCACAGGTTCTTGCCCAGCCGGCCCGTGTTGTTGCTGATGAGCGCGTTGGCGGCTTCGAGAATGCTGCCCGTCGAGCGGTAATTCTGTTCGAGTCGGAACATCTGCACGCCGGGGAAATCGCGCCGGTACTGATGCAGGTTCTCGACCTTGGCGCCGCGCCAGCGATAGATCGAATTGTGGGTGACGATGCCGTTCGCCATGAAGTTGTGGGTGTGTGCGACGTTCAGGTCATGAACCGTCCCGGTGAACGCTTCATGTTCGATCCGTTCGACGACGTCGAACTCGCCTGCCTCCGTGGCCACCACCATGCCGCAGCGGATGCTGCCCGCCGTGACGAAGGGCAGCGAGCGGTTCAGTATCCTTCCCTGCAACACGTAACGCGCGTCATCCAGTTGCTCGCGAATGCGCCGGGCAATGGTCATGAGATCGGCAAAGTCGCGGCGCACGGTTTCGAAGCGCCAGCTGGGACCGTCCTTCTTGGCCGCGCGCACACTCAGGCCCAGGGCTTCCAGAATGCCGCGATCTTTCGGGCTGGTGCCGATCAGGCTGATGCAATGCATGGGGTTCGTGCCGCGTCGGTCGCCGCACAGCGTGATCACGATATTGCGGCGCTTCGAATTGCGACCGCGCGGCACGTGATGCGGCCGGTCCGGATCGAGGCCCACGTCCTCCAGCAACCGCTCGGCCGCAGCGACGGTATCGAGCGATGCGAAGACTTCGCCGATGTAGCGCGGATCGTGGACCAGCCCGTTGACGGTTTTCTTGCCCTTGCGCGGCGTGAACGGCAACGTCGGCAGTCCGTAGCGCAGCGATGTCACGATCTCATCGAGCCGCGCATCGTTTTCATTGCCATGCGTGCGAATGATCCAGGCGGCATCCGCGTGCTCCTGGATGGCGCGCTGCTTGAATCCGACGACGCGCCTGACCTGGCCGTTGGTGTAGGTCTGCGACGTTCCCAGGCGATAGCCGACGCCTTCCTTGTGCATCAGGTACAGGAAGTTCGTCTGCGGCGTCTCGCCGTGCAGGTAGCCGGCGAAATGCGTGTGTTCCGGAGTACTCCTGAGCACCCGTCCGGATCTCAGATGCAATTTGAGGAGGCGACCGGTGCGCTGCCGGCAGAACGTCTCGGTGATAGGCGCAGGTCGAAAGTCACCGCTGCCGTACGCCGATCGGACCGTATCGCCAGCGACGAGTTGTTCGATGGACTTCACTGACCCATCGCCCATCGTGATCTGCGTGCCGGCCGCGAGGCATTGATCGTCATCGCCGACAGCAAACGGCACGCCGCTCGGCCCCACCAGCAGCTTCAGCCAGTCGTATTGAATGGTGTTCGTGTCCTGGAACTCGTCGACCAGCACGTGACGGAAGCGGTTGCGATAGTGCTGCAACACATCGGGTCGATCGCGCAGCAATTCATAGGCGCGCAGCAACAGCTCGGCGAAGTCGACGCTGCCGCTGCGATCGCACTGTTCCTGGTACAACTCGTAGAGCTTGATGAACTGGCGGCGGTTCGGATCGCCTTCGTCCTTGATGTCCTTCGCGCGCAGTCCTTCGTCCTTGCGTGCGTTGATGAACCACATGATCTCTTTCGGCACCCAGCGCGCCTCGTCGAGGTTCTGTGCCTTGACGATGCGGCGGATGGCGCGCAGCTGGTCTTCGGAATCGATGATCTGGAACGCCTGCGGCAGGTTCGTCTCGCGCCAGTGCAGACGCAGCAGGCGATGAGCGATGCCGTGAAAGGTGCCGATCCACAGCGGCGCACTCGGCACGTCCAGCAGCGATTCGATGCGGTTGCGCATCTCGCCCGCGGCCTTGTTGGTGAACGTGACGGCGAGGATGCCGTGCGGCGAGACGTGTTCGACCTGCACCAGCCACGCGACCCGGTGTGTCAGCACGCGCGTCTTGCCGCTGCCGGCGCCGGCGAGCACGAGCGTCGGCGCCAGCGGTGCCGTCACCGCGGCGCGCTGCTCGTCGTTCAAACCGGACAGAATGTGGGAAACGTCCATGCTCTAAACGCGCGGTACGAACCGGGAAAACAGGCGGCGACAGTCGATCGGAGGATTCATTGCACGCAGATGGAGTGGGCGTCCGGAGGGCGGCGATTGTAGCCCGCCCGACGGGTCAATCACGAGTCGGGTACTGCCTCATGCAATCGCGCCGCATTGGCGGCAGCGCGGTGCTGCGCGTTATTCTGGCGCCGCCATCGGCGACGGCCGGTGGACACATTCAGTTGCGCCTGGGGAGAGCTCGCAATGTTTCGGTGTCGCATCCTCGTGGGTCTGTCGATCGCGGGATTTGTCTTGCTGGCCGGATGTGGCCGGCCGAGCGAACCACCCGTTTCCGCGACACCACCGCCGGCCACTCCGGCACCGACTTCCGAACTGTCGTCGGGACCGGTCGAAGAGGCGCCGGCGGAATCCAGCCTGGCGATCAAGCGCGGCATCGTCACGGGCGAAGGCGACCATGCGACCTTTCGCGGCTGCGACGATCCGACTGACTTGTGGCTGATCGATGGCGAAGGCGCGCTGACACAGCTGCTGACCGAAGACACCACCTCGCTGTACGTCGAAACCTACGGCGAGCGCGGCCCGGTGCCGGACGATGTGCCCGCCGCGAAGGGACAGGCTGGCGCCTTCATGCTGGAACAGTTGCTGTACGCAGCGTCGACGGCTGAGAGCCGCGGTTGCGAACGGCCTGTTCCCGACAACGTGGTGTCGGCGCGCGGCAACGAGCCGTTCTGGGCGGTCGAGGTCACGCAGACCGGCATGGTCTGGAAGCAACCCGACGATCCGAAGGAGATCACGCTCGGCGAACTGCAGGCGGAAGATGCCGAAGGCACGGTCGGCTATCGCGCCAGCGATGCCCGGCACAAACTCGAACTGCAGATCGAAGCGCAGGCCTGTCGCGATTCGATGTCGGGAGAGTATTTCGCCTTTGCGGCGCGCGCCGTGCTCGACGGCCGGGAAGTCAAAGGTTGTGCTCGCGTCGGGACACAGGACGCCCCGTGAACATGCGGCGCTGCCGCCGCTGCGTGTAGCGAAACGCCAGCACCACGACGAGTGCAATCGCCGGATCGGTGATCGAACCGCCGCGTTCCGGCAGCCACAGCTGCAGGAATTCGGTGGCGCACACCAGCGCCAGCATGATGCCCGCCGCCAGCCGGAACGAGGTGCCCGCATAGCGCAGGATCCACAGCAGCGCGGCGAACAGAAACACCGTGCCGAACAGTTCGCCCAGGTCGAGCGGAAAACCCGCTGCAGCCCAGCCCAGAAACGGCCAGAAATCGAAGGCCGGCGCCGGACCGGTGAACGCGAACGGCGTCAGGCGTTCGAACGTGAAGACCGCGAGCATGGCCGCGAGCAACAACAGACGTTTCGGCCCCGGTGTCATGCGATACATCAGCACGACGATCGGCACGAGTGCGACCAGCGCCACCAGTTCCGATGCGACGAACGTCTGATTGGCGACCACCAGACGCCCGACCAGCACCGCCGCGATCATGATCAGCAGCGCTTCCAGCGTGTGCGTGCGACTGACGAGCGTAGCGAGCGCCTGCGAAATCACCAGCCAGCAGGTCAGCCAGATCAGCGTGCTGGACAGATCGATCTGCGGCCGGAACAGCGGCTGCAGCGCCGCCTTCAGCTTGCCCAGATCGAAATGCGGCACGAACGGCGCGAGCCGCCACAGCAGCCACGTCGCGATCAACAGCGCAGAGGCGGGATCGCGATGCGGCTTCTCCGCCCGTCGCGGCAGATGCATCAGGCCGCCCATCTTGTCCCACACCATGCCGGCGGTAGCGCCGATCAGGGTGCCGAGCGCGTTGAGCGTGAGATCGGTGAGGCTCGGCACGCGACTCGAGATGTAGACCTGCGCCACCTCGATCGCGCACGACAGCAGCGAACCGAGCGCGACCGTTACGACGATGGCCGCACTGCGTCGCACGCGGGAGGACAGCCACAGGAACAGACAGAACCCCAGCGGCAGGTACAACAGGACGTTCGCGATGCGATCGCCGCGACCGGCGCGCGCCCATGACAGTTCGCGCAGCGCATCGATCACGCTGCGATCGAACGCATCCGGTTTCAGGTTGAACGGATAGAGCGAGCCGTACGCGATCAGCGCGACGACGGCGATCAGTAGCCAGGGAACGAAACTGCGGCTGCGGGTGGGCACGACCCGAGGAGAATAGCCGCAAAAAGGCGCAAAAGTCGCAGACAAAAAGGAGACGGAGCGTCCTCTTTATCTGCGTCCTTTGCGCCTTTTTGCGGCCATTTCCCCTCTTACACCCGGATGCGGACGTAGTGATCCAGCAACAAAGCCGCGAACAGCAGCGCCAGATAGGTGATCGAGAAGCTGAACGTCTGCATCGGCAGGCGCGCATCGACGTCGCGCTTGAGCTGCGTGGCGCGATACAGAAAGAAACCGCCGAGGATGAGCGCGGCGGCGAGATAGATGAGTCCGCTCATGCCGGTGAGATACGGCAGCAGGGTCACGATCACCAGCAGGATGGTGTAGAGCAGGATGTGCAGGCGCGTGAAGTCGATGCTGTACGCGACGGGCAGCATGGGAATGCCGGCCTTTGCATATTCATCGCGCCGCGCGATGGCGAGTGCCCAGAAATGCGGCGGGGTCCAGGTGAAGATGATCAGGAACAGCAGCAGCGAATACGGATCGACATGGGCGGTCACCGCGGTCCAGCCAAGCACGGGCGGCGCGGCGCCGGCGGCTCCGCCGATCACGATGTTCTGCGGCGTCGCATGTTTCAGCCACACGGTGTAGACCACGGCGTAACCGATCAGCGAACAGAACGTCAGCACCGCGGTGAGCGGATTCACCAGCAGCCACAGGATCGCCATCGACAGCACCGCGAGAATCAGTGCATAGGTGAGCGCTTGGCGTTCGGTGACGTGTCCCGTCGGCAGCGGACGGTTGCGCGTGCGCGCCATCTGCTCATCGAAACGCCGGTCGAGCACGTGATTGATTGCGGCGGCGGATGAGGCGGCGAGCGCGATGCCGAGTGTCCCGAACAGCAACGCACTGCCCGGCGGCAACCCCGGCGCCGCGAGGAACATGCCCACGACCGCAGTGAACACGATCAGCATCACCACGCGCGGCTTGCCGAGTTCGTAGTAGTCGCGCCAGGTGGCGGACGACGATGCTGGGGGCGCGGTCACGGCAGTCTCACAGACGCGAGGGCAGCGGTCGCAACAGTCGATTGAGTCGCACGACGCTCAGCAGCAGCAGCGCTGCCACACCGTTGTGCGCGGTCGCGAGCGACAGCGGCAGCGCGCGCACGACCATGAGCGGCCCGAGGATCAGTTGCATCAGCAGGACGGCGCCGAGCACGGCGCCGGCGACTTTCACCGAGGTATTGCGTCCCTTGCGCCAGGCCTGGATCGCGAGCCAGCCGAGGATCAGTGCGGTCGCGAGCGCACCGAGGCGATGGATGAAATGGATCGCGACGCGCGCCGGATGATCGAGCACGCCGCCTTCGTAATCGATGCCGAGGCCGCGCCACAGGACGAACGCGTCCTTGATGTCCATGTGCGGCCAGGCGACGTTCTGGCAGGTCGGAAAATCGGGGCAGGCGAGTGCGGCGTAGTTGCTGCTGGTCCAGCCGCCGAGCGCGATCTGGACGCCGAGCACGATCAATCCGATGAACGCCAGCCGGCGGATGCCCGTCTCTTCCTTCACCCGCGTGCGACGCTCCGGATCGATGGCGAGCCACGCCAGCAGCGATAGCGTCGCCAGGCCTCCCAACAAGTGCAACACCACGATCAGCGGCTTCAGCAGCAGCGTCACGGTCCACATGCCGAGCAGGCCCTGGAAGATCACCAGCGCGACCAGGGCGATCGGCAGGCCGACCGGCTGATTCGGATCCTTGCGATTGGCGATCGCAAGACCCGCGAGCACCAGGATCAGCAAGCCCAGGCCGCTCGCGAAGTAGCGGTGGACCATTTCCTTGATGGCCTTGTGATACTCGAACGGCCGATGCGGGAAGGCCTCATTGATCGCATCGACGTTCTGCGCCGCCTGATCCACGGTGAGATGCCCATAGCAGCCCGGCCAGTCGGGGCAGCCGAGACCGGCGGCGCTCAGACGCACCCAGGCGCCCAGCACGACCACGACGAGGGCAAGCAGGACGCCGGCGAGCGCCAAGCGACGAAACAGAACCAGTCGGGAAGTCATGAGGTGGGGGAGCTCCCCACGAGTTCAGGGCCCGGCAGAGCCCGCGGCGAGGCAGGGGATGAAAAAGCCATGATGGAGCGCAGTCGGGAAAAGCCGCATGCGGCCGGGACTCGGCCGGGGAGTCTTATAGCGGGATGACGCCGTCATGAAAAGCTTTCTGTGGGATCTCTCCGGCCAGCTCGGGCCCGGCCGGTCTGCGGGTTTGCTGAGCCGTCTCGTGAACAGGAGTCGGCATGACGAGCGACTTCACGGCGGGCGCGGCCATTGCGACGACGATGCAGATCGGCACGAGCGCCCAGAGTGTTTCGGCGATGGCATTGCGGGCCGGCGTGGCGCGATGAAATGTCGCGATGGAATGCAGCATGGTCGCGAAGACGACGATCGCGATCGGCATGCAGGCCCAGAAGATCAGCGAATGAATGTCGTCAGTCATGGTGCACGGGTGCGGGCGCCGCCGCTTCCTGTCCGAAGGACGCCAGCCGCGTCAGAAACGTGTAGTCGCCTTCGATCGCCATGAGTCCGATCAGCACCAGCAGGGCGAGCGGCGGCATGAGGATGGCGAGTTTCAGGCCGAGCCGTTCCCACTTCATGTGCATGAAGATCGCGATGATGAAGCCGGCCTTCAGCAGCATGAAGATGATGATCAGCGTCCAGCGCAGATAACCCTGCACGCGGAAGTAGTCGACCATGTACGAGAACGCGCTGAGGACGAACAGCAGTCCCCAGATCCACAGATAGAGCTTGATCGGATGCTGCTGGCCCTGATCGTGGGCGGCGGGTGCATGTGCGGCGTGATCCATAAGCACTCCTACCAGAGATAGAAGAACGCGAAGATGAAGACCCACACCAGATCGACGAAGTGCCAGTACAGGCCGGCGACCTCAACCGTTTCGTAGGTGCCCTTGCGATCATAAAAGCCGTTCAGCACGCGGATCGCGACGACGGTCAGGTAGATCACGCCGCCGCTCACGTGCAGTCCGTGAAAGCCCGTGATCATGAAGAACGCCGAACCGAACTGCGCCGCGCCCATGGGATTGGCCCAGGGCCGCACGCCTTCATCGACGATGAGCTTGGTCCATTCGAACGCCTGCATGCCGACGAAACACAGTCCGAGCGCGGCCGTGGCGAACATGAGCAGCGCGGTGCGTTTGCGATCGCGCCGGTAGCCGAAGTTCACGGCCATCGCCATCGTGCCGCTGCTCGTGATCAGCACCATGGTCATGATGGCGATCAGCAGCAGCGGAATGCTCTCGCCAGCCACGGTGAGCGCGAACACTTCGCTCGGATTCGGCCACGGCACCGTGGTCGACATGCGCACATTCATGTAGCCCGTGAGGAAGCACGAGAACACGAAGGTGTCGCTCAGCAGGAAGATCCACATCATGGCCTTCCCCCACGGCACGGGGAACGCCTGCTTGTCGGCGGACCAGTCGGCGGTAACGCCGCTCAGTCCGTCGGGGATGGTTGGATCATGGGCGGACATCATTGAACTCCATTGGGGATGCGAGTCACAAAAGTCACGAAGGTGACGATCCGGAGGCCCTTGTCACTTTCGTGACCCCCGTGACTTTCGTCACTCACACTCAACACAACCTGTCGAACACGAACTCGCTGTCGATCGAATGCGTAAGCAGCAATGCGAACACCACCAGCCATACGAACAGCAGGTAGTGCCAGTACACGGTGCAGAGTTCGACGCTGAGCCGGAAGCGGCGGCGCACGTCGACGGCTTCAGTCGCGGGCGGTGCGGCGTTCACGGCGCGCATGCGCAGCAGCATCCGCGCCCACACAACCATTCCGCCGATCACATGCAGCGCGTGCAGCAGCGTCAATAGATAGAAGAAGGCGACCGCCGGGTTGTACGGCTGGAAATAGCCCGACATGATCATCAGCCGCCAGGCCAGCACCTGACCGACCAGGAAGGCGAGCGTCATTACACCGGCGACGATGAGGGCGCGACGCGTCGAGACGGCATCGCCCTTCGCGACCGAAGAACGCGCCCATTGCATGGCGACGCTGCCGATGATCAGTGCTGCCGTGTTGATCCACAGGATCATCGGCTCCGGAAACGGCTTCCAGTCCGGCGCGACGACGTCGTGGCCCATGCGCATGAAGAAGGCGGCGATGAACAGTCCGAACAGCGACGTCACGACCGCCAGGAAGACCCACAGGCCGACGCGTTGCGGCGGGAAACGTTGACCGTCGATTTCTGCGGTGACGCCGAGCGGCTCCCAGGATTTCGTGCGGAAGCGCGTGACCAGCACCAGCCAGACCAGGATGCCGGTGATCAGCGCGCTGTAGGCAACCGTCAGGCTCACGTCTTTGCTCCGTGTCCGTGATCGTGACCGGCCGGCGTGTCGCTGCTGGGCGGCACGTTCTGTGGGATGAAGTCTTCCTTTGCGCCGGGCACGCTGTAGTCATAGGCCCAGCGATACACCACCGGCAGGTCCTTGCCCCAGTTGCCGTGCTTCGGCGGCGTGTCCGGCGTCTGCCATTCGAGCGTGGTGGCGCGCCAGGGATTCGGATCGGCCTTCGCGCCGCGGAAGTACGACCAGATCAGGTTGTAGAGGAACACGAGCTGGATGGCGGCGACGATCACCGCCGAGATCGTGATCCACTCATTCGCGAGGTGTACCGATTCCGGAATGAAGCTGATGCTGTCGCCATACGCGTAGTAGCGACGCGGCACGCCGAGAATGCCGAGATAGTGCATCGGCAGGTAGATCGCATACGTGCCGAGGAAGGTCGCCCAGAAATGCACCTTGCCGAGCGTCTCGTCGAACATGCGGCCGGTGATCTTCGGATACCAGTGATAGATCGCGCCGAACACCACCATGATCGGCGACACACCCATCACCATGTGGAAGTGTGCAACGACGAAGTAAGTGCCGGACAACGGCACGTCGACCGTCACATTGCCGAGGAACAGGCCGGTGAGGCCGCCGTTCACGAACGTGAAAATGAAGCCGATCGCAAACAGCATCGGCACCGTGAGGTGCACGTCGCCTTTCCAGATGGTGAGCACCCAGTTGTAGACCTTGATCGCGGTCGGCACCGCGATGATCAGCGTCGTCGTCGCGAAGAAGAATCCGAAATAGGGATTCATGCCGCTGATGTACATGTGGTGCGCCCACACGACGAAGCTCAGCACGCCGATCGCGAGGATCGCCCACACCATCATGCGATAGCCGAAGATGTTGCGACGTGCGTGCGTGCTGAGCAGGTCCGAGACGATGCCGAAGGCCGGCAGCGCGACGATGTAGACCTCGGGGTGGCCGAAGAACCAGAACAGGTGCTGGAACAGCAGCGGACTGCCGCCGCTGTACTTGAGGTTCTCGCCCATCGAGTTCACGGCCGGCAGGAAGAAGCTCGTGCCGATGGTGCTGTCGAGCGCCATCATGATCGCGGACACGAACAGCGCCGGGAAGGCGAGCAGGCCGAGGATGGAGGCGGTGAAGATGCCCCACACCGACAGCGGCATGCGCATGAACGTCATGCCGCGGCAGCGCGCCTGCAGCACCGTCGTCACGTAGTTCAGGCCGCCCATCGTGAACGCGATGATGAACACCGCGAGCGAGGCGAGCATGCACAGAATGCCCCACGTCACGCCGGGCGTGCCGGGCAGGATGGCCTGCGGCGGATACAGCGTCCAGCCTGCGCCCGTCGGTCCGCCCGGCACGAACATGCCGGCGACCAGGATCAGCACCGCGAGCAGGTAGAACCAGAAGCTCAGCATGTTCATGTACGGGAACACCATGTCCCGCGAACCGAGCATGAGCGGAATGAGGTAGTTGCCGAAGCCGCCGAGGAACAGCGCGGTCAGCAGGTAGATCACCATGATCATTCCGTGCATGGTGATGAACTGGTAGTAGTGCTCCGGCGCGATGAGCTTGAACGTGTCGGGAAAGCCGAGCTGCAGCCGCATCAGCACCGACATCACCAGCGCGACCAGCCCGATCGCCGTCGCCACCACGGCGTACTGGATCGCGATGACCTTGTGATCCTGGCTCCACACGTACTTGCGGATCCACGAGTGCGGATCGTGCAGCTCGTGTTCGTGATCGCGATCGGCGATTGCCACGTAGGCCATGGTCGAATTTCCTCTTGAGCCGCTGCTCGCCAGCGCTCAGCGGCTTCTTCTAGAGTGTGTGTATGTAATCCAGCACGTCGTTGATCGCCCGTTCGTCGGCGAGCACGCGTGCCATCGATGCCATCTGCGCGCCATTGAAATCCTGCGGATGCTTGCCGCGAATGCCTTCGCGGAAGTTGTGCATCTGACGCTGCAGGTACCAGTCGCTCATGTTCGACAGACGCGGGGCGTTCGTGGCCCAGATGCCCTGGCCGTCGGTGCCGTGGCAGGCCGAGCACGTCGTGTAGAGCGACTTGCCGCGTTCGGGATCGCCGAGCACCGTCGGTGCGGGCCGCGTTTCCGGGAGTGAGGCGATGTACGCCACGACATCGCGCACCGCTTTGTCGTCAGCGAGCAGGGTCGCAAACGGCGCCATCTGCTGGCCGTAAGTGTCGGACTGGTGAGTACCGCGCACGCCCTTGCGGAAATCCTGCAGCTGGCGCACGAGATACCACTTGCCCTGCCCTGCCAGCTTCGGCGCATTCAGTTCGCGATTGCCTTCGGCCTGTGTTCCATGACACGCGGTGCAGGTGGCGAACAGCGTCTGTCCGGCCTGCGCATCGCCTGCCGTTTCCGCCTGCGTCGCGGCGTACGTCGGTTGTGCGTCGAGCCAGCTGTCGAACGCCGTCTGTTCATCGACCACGACGCGGCCGCGCATCGCGAAGTGGGCGATGCCGCAGAGCTGTTCGCACAGCGCGTCGAATTCGCCGGTGCGGGTCGGCGTGAGCCAGAAATAGGTGACCATGCCCGGCACCATGTCCATCTTCACGCGGAACTGCGGTACCGCGAACTGATGGTTCACATCCTTCGAGCGCAGGAGGACCTTGACGGGTCTGTCGAGCGGCAGGTGCAGCTGCGGGCTGGCGACCAGCACGTCATCCTGTCCGGCGGGATCCTGCGGATCCATGCCGAACGGATTGTCGATGCTGACCAGGCGGATGTCGGTCTTGCCGAGATTCTCGTCCTTGCCGGGGAAGCGATAGCTCCAGGTCCATTGCTGTCCGAGCACTTCGACGACCGAGGCGTCGTCGGGCACGGTGACGAACTTCGCCCACACCGCCAGTCCCGGCGCGAGCATCGCGGCGATGCCGACCGAGGTAATGCCGGTCAGCCACCACTCGAGCTTCTTGTTCTCAGGCTCGTAGTGCGCCTTGTCGCCGCCCTTGCGATGCCGGTAACGCACCACGCACCAGGCGAGGAACAGGTTCACCGCGACGAAGACGATACCCGTCACCCAGAAGGTGACGTTCACGGTCTCGTCCATCATCTGCCAGTTGGAGGCGATGGGCGTGAACCACCAGGGACTCAGGAAATGGAACAGGACGGTGCCGACGACCAGCAGGATCAACGCAATCGCAATCGCCATGTTCGGATCCTTCTTTCGTGCCAGTCCCTGGAGCGGCCTGATGGGATCTCGGGGGGATCTCGGTGGAGTTCAGACCGGAGTGCTCTTGACCTCCGGGTGTTGCGGCTGCGGCGGATTGGTCATGCGCGCCACGTTGCTGAACGGATTGATGAAGTGCGAGTCGACCGCGGCCAGTTCGGCGTCGGGGTGACGCTCCTTCATCATGCGGCGCACGGCGTCTTCCTGATGTTTGCGCACGTACACCAGGATCAGGTACTTGCCTGACTCGATGTCTTCATGGAAGCGCGCCAGTTTCTTGTTCTCGCTGGCGATGCCGGTGAGGCCGCCCTCCCACGCACCGAAGAGCGTGGCGGCGCCGACCAGGATCACATAGACGAACGTCGGTACGACGACGTCGGCCCCGAACGGCTTGAAGTACATCAGCGCGAGGATGCCCAGCACGCCGATGAGGAAGCCAAGGGCCGCACCGATGAAGCCGTCGCGAACCACGTCCAGCGTTTCCAGGTAGTTGCTCGAGTGGATGTGCTGCTTCCTCAGGCCCGATTCGTCGCGACTGATGACGTGCAGGTAGAAATCCTTGATACCTACCTCGTGCAGGTCATCGGACACGTCGTGAGTGCAGGTCAGGCTGGGCGACAGAAAGTACAGACACTTCATGGCTTCCCCCGGGTTCGCAACAGGTCAGATTAAGTTCGGCAAATACCTCGGCAATCGTTCTCTTTGTTCAGCATCGAACGACGAGATCACCACGACATCACCTGGGCTCGCGCTTTCCCGGAAGTCTCCTGCCGGAAACTGACCATCTATCGGGCGGACCGATCGGAATGCGTCATTGCATCGCTGCGGTCAATTCATCAGGAGCGTTTCCCGGCCGGAAAAGCCCGGTCGAGCGGTCTCTCGTTGACTTCGCCACGTTGAGTCGTCCACGGGTGAGGTCGCGGCGAGTGTCGCACACGAAGTTTGCGCTTGGGAAGGGAAGCGGCAAAAACCCCTATCGCAGCGCCGAAAACCGAATGCGCGCGCCCGGGTTCTTCTGTAGGTCAGGCTTGTAGGTCAGGCTTTAGCCTGACTCCTTAGAGAGGCCGGCTAAAGCCGGCCCCACAGGGGGGAGAATCAACCGATATGCGAAAGCTTGAGCAGCTTCTTGAGGTCTTCGAGCAGGCCCTTCTGCGGTGCATCAGGGCCGTAGCTCATCATCAGATTACCGAGAGGATCGACGATGTAGATGCGTCCCTGCCCGACGTCGGGAAACATCGCGAGCAGCGGCTGATTGGTGTCGTCGAGCGCGGCGACCATCAGGCCATCGTGCTCCGTCGCCAGGTAATCCCGATCGCAGCAGTCGCGGGTGACGAGGAATACGCGCTGCACTCGCGTCATGTCGTCGTTGAGCGCGAGCCGCGTCTGACGCATCAGCACCAGCGCTTCGCGACAGCGCGCATCGCATTGGCCGTCGCCGATGAAGACGACATTCCATTTGCCGTGCAGGCCCGCGAGATCGAGTTTCGTGCCGGCCGTCGTCGTCAGCTCGAACGCCGGCAACGGCCGCGCCGGATGAATCAGATCGCCCTTGTTCGTGCTGCCGGCCGGTCGCCACGCGCCGCTGCCGAAATGCGAGCCGCCGTAGTACAGCAGGAAAGCCAGTGCCAATGGCGCAAAGAAGGCCACGACCAGGATCCACGCCTGACGGCGCGAGCGGGGAGCGGTCTGCTCCGGCAAGTCATTCATCGATGCTGTTCCCGTCGAAAACTCACGATCAGATAAATCACGATGGCGGCGGTGGCGAGGCCGAACCATTGCACCGCATACGCCAGATGTCGTTCCGGCCCGAACTGGAAACGCGCCTGCCACGCGCGCTCGTAGCCGTCGGGGCGCTCCGCATCCAGCAGCAGCACACCGGGCAGCACCGGTCGCCCCAGAGCCGTTTCGACCTGCTGTTGCTGCGGATAATTCAGCACTCGCGGCCAGGCGCTGTCGGTGGAATCCTTCGCTGACATCGCGATGCCGGGACGCGGCAGCGAATCGTAGCGCCCGGCGATGTCGCGCGACTGCGTGTCGACCGCGACGGAAGGCAGATCCTGTCGCGTCCTGCCCATCGGCACCCAGCCGCGATCCACCAGCAACGTGCCGCCTGCGGCGAGTTCGAACGGCGTCACGACGCGATAACCGGGCTGACCGTGCTGCGAAGGCATGTTGTCGAGCAGGATCTGGTGCGTCGTGTCGTAGTGCCCCGCAGCGCGAACGTGCTGATACTGCGGCAATGAACCGGCAGTCGCGGCGGTCAGCTCGAGGGGGGTTTCCCCGCCGCTGCCGTAGCGCCCGATCAAAGCTTCCTTTTCCGCGGCCCGGTGCCGTTGCCACAGACCGAGGCGGATGAACCCGGCCACGCACCGGACCACGAGCACCGTGGCGAAAATCGAGGGAGAAAAGCGGCGGCCGGCGATGGACATGCCCACGTTATAATCGCCGCCCTTTCCTGCTGTCGCCGCTCATCATGCCCATCATCAAGATCTTCATCCTCGCTTGCCTGGCCGGCATCGTGTTCAGCCTCGGCTCGGCGCTGTATCAGATGATGAACGACAAGGGAGACTCGAAGAAGATGGTCAAGGCATTGACCGTACGAGTCGCGCTGTCCGTGGGCCTGTTCATCCTGCTGCTGATCGCCTGGTCGCAGGGGCTGATTCAGCCGCACGGAATCGGTCGCTAGACCGATCCTGCTGTGGGACGGGCTTCAGCCGGCCCAGGGCGGGCTGAAGCCCGCCCCCACAGCGAAGATCAGAGCCAGTACACGAACACGAACAGGATCAGCCACACCACGTCGACGAAGTGCCAGTACCAGGCGACGCCTTCGAACGCGAAGTGATGCGTCGGCGTGAAGTGGCCCTTCAGACAACGGAACCAGATGACGGTCAGCATGATGGCGCCGACGGTCACGTGGAAGCCGTGGAAGCCCGTCAGCAGGAAGAACGTGGAGCCGTACACGCCGCTGTGCAGGGTCAGGTTCAGCTCGTGGTAGGCATGCATGTATTCCTCGGCCTGCAGGAACACGAACAGGAAGCCGAGCAGGAAGGTCGCCGCCAGGAAGATGTTCAGCACCTTGCGGTTGCCGGCCTTCAGCGCGTGATGCGCAATCGTGATCGTCACGCCGGACGTCAGCAGCAGCGCGGTGTTGATCGCCGGCAGGCCCAGCGCGGGGATGACTTCGAAATCGCCGCCGACGGCTTCAGGACCGTTGGTGGGCCAGGCGTTCTCGTAGTTGTTCCACAGCAGCAGATTGGTGAAGACCTTCACGCCTTCGCCGCCCAGCCACGGAATCGAGAACTGCCGTGCATAGAACAGCGCGCCGAAGAACGCGGCGAAGAACATCACTTCCGAGAAGATGAACCACATCATTCCCATGCGGAACGAGCGGTCGACGGCTTCGTTGTAGAAGCGGTTCTCGCTTTCGGTGATCACGTTGCCGAACCAGCCGGCGAACATCACGATCAGCAGAATCAGGCCGAGCGTCGTGATCCACGGACCGGCGGCCACATGGTTGAGCCACAGCGCCGCGCCGCTCATGAGCGTGAACAGCGAGACCGAGCCGAAGATCGGCCAGTGGCTGCTGTGGGGAACGTAGTACTTGTCCGCCGGCGCGTGCGAAGTGTGTGCGTGAGCCATAGTCGTTGCAGTTCTCGGTTTTCGAAAGCCCCTGGCAGCCAGCGATCAGCTACCAGCCAGATCCAGTTCCATGCCGAAGCCTAACTTGCGGGGTTCGGCGCCCCATCCTGCGCGGCCACCTTCGGCGGCGCGTCGTACATCGAATACGCCAGCGTGACGCGATCGATGTTGCCCGGCAGCTTCGGATCGACGATGAAACGCACGCTCATGTCGCGTCCCTCGTCGCCGTCGAAGTGCTGCGGCGTGAAGCAGAAGCATTCGGTCTTGCGGAAGTACTGCGTCGCCTGCAGCGGCGCCACGCTCGGTATCGCGAGCGCGGTGACCTCGCGCGAGCGCAGATTCTTCGCGTAGAACTTCGCCTCGTAGAGCCGGCCCGGCTGCACCTTCATGCTGCCCGCTTCCGGCCGGAACTCCCAGTCGCCGTAAGTCGGCGCGGCCGAGACGAATTCCACGGTCACTTCACGATCCAGCACCGGCGCCTCGGTGACCTCGGCGGCACGTTCGAGCTGCGAACGATCGCCGTAACCCGTCACGTCGCAGAGCACGCGATACAGCGGCACCAGCGCAAAGCCGAACGCGAAGCTGCCTGCGGCAAAGATCCACAGACTGCGTGCCAGCGAACGGTTTTGCTTCCGGGTGCTCAATGCCTCATCTCGAATTCAGAACGCCCAGCAGAATGAATCCGACGTAGAACGCGAGCGCCAGCAGCGACGTCCACAGGGCTGTCCTGCGGATGCCGCGCTTGCGATCGGCTTCGTTGATCTCGGCTGCCATGGCTGCGAATCCGGAATTACTTCACTTCAGGCGCGACTTCGAAGCTGTGATACGGCGGCGGCGAGCTCAGCGTCCATTCCAGGCCGTGCGGCGCTGCCGTGTCCCATACCTTGTCGGAAGCCTTCGCGCCGCTGCGCGCAGTGCTCCACACCAGGTAGGCGAACAGCAGCTGCGACAGGCCGAAGCCGAAGGCGCCGATCGACGAAATCATGTTCCAGTCGGCGAACTGCGTCGAGTAGTCCGGAATACGCCGCGGCATGCCGGCGAGACCGAGGAAGTGCTGCGGGAAGAACAGCACGTTCACGAAGATGGTCGACAGCCAGAAGTGCCACTTGGCGAGCTTCATGCTGTACATGTGGCCGGTCCACTTCGGCAGCCAGTAGTACACCGCGGCCATGATGCCGAACACGGCGCCCGGCACCAGCACGTAGTGGAAGTGCGCCACCACGAAGTACGTGTCGTGATACTGGAAGTCGGCCGGCACGATCGCGAGCATCAGGCCGGAGAAACCGCCGATCGTGAACAGGAACAGGAACGACAGCGCGAACAGCATCGGCGGTTCGAAACTGATCGAGCCCTTGAACATGGTCGCAGTCCAGTTGAACACCTTCACGCCCGTCGGCACGGCGATCAGCATCGTCGCCAGCATGAAGAACAGCTGGCCGGCGAGCGGCATGCCGACGGTGAACATGTGGTGCGCCCACACGATGAACGAGAGGAAGGCGATCGACGCCGTCGCGTACACCATCGCGTCATAGCCGAACAGTGGCTTGCGCGAGAACGTCGGGATGATCTCCGAGACCACGCCGAACGCCGGCAGGATCATGATGTAGACCTCGGGATGCCCGAAGAACCAGAAGATGTGCTGGAACATCACCGGGTCGCCGCCGCCGGCCGCCTGGAAGAAGGTCGTGCCGAGGTAGTGATCGGTCAGCAGCATCGTCACGGCGCCCGCGAGCACCGGCATCACGGCGACCAGCAGGTACGCGGTGATCAGCCAGCTCCACACGAACAGCGGCATCTTCAGCAGCGACATGCCGGGAGCGCGCATGTTCATGATGGTCACGACGACGTTGATCGCGCCCATGATCGACGACGCACCCATCAGGTGGACGGCGAAGATCAGCATCGGGAACGACGTGCCGTTCTGCAGCACCAGCGGCGGATACATCGTCCAGCCGCCGGCCGGCGCACCGCCCGGCACGAACAGCGTGGCGAGCAGCAGCGCGAACGCGAACGGCATGATCCAGAAGCTGAAGTTGTTCATGCGCGGCAGCGCCATGTCGGGCGCGCCGATCTGCAGCGGCACCATCCAGTTGGCGAGACCGACGAACGCCGGCATGACGGCACCGAAGATCATGACCAGCGCGTGCATGGTGGTCATCGAGTTGAAGAACATCGGATCGACCAGCTGCAGGCCCGGCTGGAACAGCTCGGCGCGGATGACCATCGCCATGGCGCCGCCGATGAAGAACATCGTCAGGCTGAACACCAGGTACATCGTGCCGATGTCCTTGTGATTGGTCGCGTACAGCCAGCGACGCCAGCCCTTGGCCGGGCCGTGATCGTCGTGCGCGCCATCGTGACTGTGGCCGTGGCCGTGGTGACCAGCCGCTTCGTGAGTGTGTGCCGTGCTCATGAACTCTTACTCCGCCTGGGCAATGGCCGTGGCCATTGCGCTCTCGTTCGTCTGTGCCGCTGCAGGGGCCGCTTCGCCGCCCTGCTGTGCCGCAAGCCACGCTGCGTAGTCTTCCTTGGACTTCACGTCGACCACGACCGGCATGAAGCCGTGATCGCGGCCGCACAGCTCGGCGCACTGGCCGCGATACACGCCGGTCTCTTCCGCCTTGAACCATATTTCATTGACGAAGCCCGGGATCGCATCCTTCTTCATGCCGAACGCCGGCACCCACCAGGCGTGGATGACGTCGGCGGAGGTCAGCAGCAGGCGGACCTTGGTGTCGACCGGCACGACCAGCGGCTTGTCGACGTTGAGCAGGTAGTGTTCGACGGTGTCGGGATCGATGCCCGAGTGCAGCTGGCGGGCAGCGTCGCTGTCGCGGGACAGCGTGGAGAAGAAGCCGACCTTCTGCTCGAGGTATTCGTACTGCCACTTCCACTGATAGCCGGTGACCTTGATCGACAGCTCCGAATTGCGGGTGTCTTCGATGCGGATCAGGGTCTCGGCGGCCGGGATGGCCATGCCGACCAGGATGGCGACGGGAATGATGGTCCAGATGATTTCGGCGCGCGTGCTGTGATCGAACTTGGCGGGCACGGCGCCCTGCGAATGACGGAACTTGATGATCGAGTAGATCATCACGCCGAAGACCGCCACCGCGATGACGACGCAGATCCAGAAGATCAGCATGTGCAGCGCGTGGATGTCCCGGCTCAGCTCCGTCACGCCGACGGGCATGTTCAGTTCCCAGGCGGCCAGCGCGGCCCCGGTGGGCAGACACGCTGCGGCGCCGGCGGCGGCGTATTTCAGAATCTTCGACATTGTCGCCAATGCTCCCGTTACTTCTTTCTATGCATTGCCAGTCCGCACAAGGCGGTACCGCAAAGTCCGCAGTCGCGAATGAACTTCCGGAGTCCGCCCGCGATTACGCCCCACGACCCAGTTTCATCTGAGCGCGGGTGACTCATTCACATTCCCCACCAGTTGCTTGAGGCGCACCGCGAGTCCGCGGCGCTCGTCTTCTGTGAGAAACCTGCCCACTTCGCAGGCGCGGCCGGACGACTCGAGAATGAGCCGGCTGGGATGCAGCGCCGTCAGCGGGGCGTGGAGTTTAACCTTCACCCAATGACGAGGAAATACCGAACGCCGCTCGTTCTGCGCCGTGCGGCTGTGGATGGACACCGTTTCATCAGTGATTGCGATCGTTTCCCGCTCCTGGCCTTTCCGCATCGACGCGCGCACGGCCCACGTCAGGAGTGCGATTTCCGCACCCGCGAAAGGCAGGATCGGCCAGAACCCCTGCAGTGCGAAGAAACCGGCGACAGTGAACGACCCGGCGGCCATGCTGGCGATGAACAGTCGTGCGGTTCGCGGCGTGAGGGAACAGCGAGGGCGCAGCTCGAACCGGCGCACCCCATCCGCGCCGAGGATCGGGGCGGGCGGAGCCAGCGAAGGCTCCATGGCGATCCCTTGGGCGATGCCTGGATTCATCGGATTGGCGGGCAGTGGCTGGCTAGACGCGGGCGCCCGGAACGGGGCCGCTATGCTAGCGGCCAAGTACCCGCCGTGCAACGCACAAATCACGGATGGGAAAGGAGTTTTCGGCAGTTCGCGGAGGCCGCGAGTGACCGAAGGAGCGTCCTTCGCAGACGTGTCGGATTCCGGCTCCGCCAGTTCCTGGCGTAACGCTTCACCGGTGGTTTGAATGTTCAGTTAAAGCTGGTGAAGGTCCAGGCAGATGCCGGAAGTATGCGACTCTGATTCAGTTTTACTGAATCACGAGCGTCGGCCGATGGCCTCGACACCGACCCTGAATTCCCCGCGATCGCGCGCCTTGTGGCTCGTTCCCGCCCAGGCGTGGCCATAGACGACTTCGAGGGTGACCGGGAACACGCCGTCGACGCGGGCCGCCTCGATGTTCTGCGCGAATCGCTCTCTGGCCGCCCTGCCGCTCAAGCCCCGCGGGCGTCCCGTGGCATGGTTTGCCGAGCCGCTGTCCTGCAACTCGCGATGGAGTGCATCCACCGTCGGATAAGTGATCGTCAGCCGTTCCGTGTCCATCACCGGTTCTGCAAATCCCGCCCGCATCAAGGCGTCGCCCAGATCGTGCATGTCGATGAACCGGTGCACATGGACGTGCGCATCGGTTGCCGCCCACGCGCGGCGCAGTTCGCGCAACGAGTCCGGACCGAGGCTGGCAAACGTCAGCAATGCGCCCGGCCGCAGCACGCGACGGGTTTCCCTGAAAATCGCATCGGGGTCATTGCACCACTGCAGCATCAGGTTGCTGAAGACCATGTCCACGCCGGCGTCGCGCAGCGGCAGCCGCGCGGCATCGGCGGCGGTGCGCCGGAAACGTCGCAGCCAGCGCTGCTGGCGCCGCGCTTCGACGAGCATCCGCGTCGACAGATCGATGGCCAGCACCTGCGAGCGCGGATAGCGATCCTGCAAGGCCCGGCTGCCGTGCCCGGTGCCCGCGCCGAGATCGACGATCAGCGACGGATCGAGACGAACGACATCGAGCCGTTCGAGCAGGCGCGTGCGGATCTCTGCATGAACGACGGCCGCCGAGTCGAATGTCGCTGCCGCCGCATCGAAGGCGCGGCGGATGAGACGAGGGTCCAGAAAGTATTCGTCGACGGAACGCGGGGCCGGCATGGCCGGCACGATACAGGATCAGAGTTTCCGCCTGTGGGGCCGGCTTTCCCGCGGGATTTCCTTCGGTCACAGCCGGCCTGAAAACACTCAGGCTAAAGCCTGACCTACAGGAAGATTCCGATGGTCTGCGCGGCGCTCGCAGCGTGCCGGTGCGGACGCCACCTCTTCCCGGCGGATGCCGAGTTTTTCGAACAGCCCCAGATCGTGGTTTTCGTCCGGATTTTCCGTGGTCAGCAGCTTGTCGCCGTAGAAGATCGAGTTCGCACCGGCGAGAAAACACAGCGCCTGCGTTTCGTCGCTCATGTCGGAGCGGCCGGCCGACAGGCGCACATGCGAGCGCGGCATCAGCAGGCGCGCAACGGCGATGGTGCGGACGAATTCGAGCGGCTCGACCTTCTTCGAACCGTGCAGCGGCGTGCCCGCGACCTGCATGAGCTGGTTGACCGGCACGCTTTCCGGATGCTGCGGCAGCGTGGCCAGCGTGTGCAGCAGCTGCGCGCGATCCAGCTCCGATTCGCCCATGCCGAGAATGCCGCCGCAGCACACCTTGATGCCGGCATCGCGCACGGCCTGCAGCGTGTCAAGACGATCCTGGTAGGTGCGGGTCGTGATGATCTCCTTGTAATAGGACTCGGACGTGTCGAGGTTGTGGTTGTAGTAGTCGAGGCCCGCGTCCTTCAGGTCCTGCGCCTGCTGCGCGTTCAGCATGCCGAGCGTCACGCAGGTTTCCATGCCGAGTTCGCGCACGCCCTTCACCATCTCGATGATCTGCGCGAGCTGCTTCGGTTTCGGGCTGCGATAGGCCGCGCCCATGCAGAAGCGCGTGGCGCCGTTGGCGCGGGCCGTGCGCGCCTTCTGCATCACCTCGTCGAGATTCAGCAGCGGCTCGGACTTGAGTCCGGTCTCGAAACGGATGCTCTGCGAGCAGTAGGCGCAATCCTCGGGACAGGCACCCGTCTTGATCGACAGCAGCGTGCTGATCTGCACCTCGTTCGGATCGAAGTTGTCGCGATGCACGCGCTGCGCATGAAACAGCAGATCCGCAAACGGCAGTGCGAACAGGGCGCGCACGTCCTCCAGCCGCCAGTCCGTGCGCACTTCGCCGAGTCGCATGGCTTTCAGATCGGCTGCGGTGGTCATGAGGAATCCTTGGGTTTCCGGCAGAAGTGAACAGAAATGCGGCGCCCGAGGCCGATGACTCACAGGCAGAGTGCGGCTGGGGCGGCAAGTATTTCCAGCCGTCCGAGTCGCTGTCAACCAACGGATTGGAAAATGGTAGACGTCATACGGAAGCTGTCGCGGCGCATCGTCCGCCTTGCGGGCGAATGGAATGCGGCGACCTGTGTCCTGTGCAGCGCGCGCGGCGCCAGCCCCGCGCTGGATCTGTGCGCGGACTGCCGGGCCGATCTGCCGGTCAACGACGACGCTTGCGCGCGCTGTGCCGAACCGCTCGCACGACGGATATCCAGGAGTCCGCTGATCTGCGGCGCGTGCCTGCGCCATCCGCCGCGTTTCGATGCGACGCTGTGCGCACTGCGTTATGCATATCCAGTCGACCAGATGGTCCAGCGGCTCAAATACGGCGGCGCCGTGGCCTACGGTCGCGTACTGGGAGAACTGCTGGCCGATCGCGTGCGTACCCGGCGCGCTGCGCTTCCCGACTGCATCGTCCCCATGCCGCTGGCGCAGTCGCGATTCCGTGCGCGCGGCTACAACCAGGCGATCGAGGTCGCCGCCGTGCTGGAGCGTCGCCTGTCAGTGCCCGTGCGCACCGACCTCGTCGAACGCATCCGTCACACGCGCGAACAGGCGGAGCTCGATCGCACGCAGCGTCGCCGGAACGTGCGCGGTGCGTTTGCGCTGCGCGAGAAACTTCCAGGCCAGCACATCGCCATCATCGACGACGTGGTCACGACCGGCAGCACGGTCAACGAGCTGGCGCGAGTGCTGAAGCGCGCAGGCGCGCGACGGGTGGACGTGTGGGCGGTGGCGAGAGCGGGACGGATGAAGTGACGGCTTCTTCTCTTCCTGTGGGGCCGGCTTCAGCCGGCCTCGCCAAGGAGTCAGGCTGAAGCCTGACCTACAGAAGAAAACGGCGCCGCTACCGGAATACATACTCCAGCGCGATCCCGATGAAGATCGCCATGCC
>NZ_DAINNK010000021.1:8654-61915 GCF_036735925.1 Povalibacter sp. | reverse complement strand
GATCGACCAGCTACGTGACACGATCGACACGCAGTTGCTGTCGCTGGCGATTGCACCGGTGGTGATTTACGCGCTGCACGTGACCCAGTCCTATCTGTTTGGCGTTGCGGAAAGCACGTTCCGAACGCTGTGCAGCGTACTCGCGGGCGTTGCGGTGGTGAGCTGGAGTGTCTGGCGAGTGCTGGTCGCCTCGAAGCGGCTGGATCGGCTGCTTATCGGGCTCGATGCCGAGATCGCCGTAGGGCAGGAGCTGGACCAGCTCATGAGTGAGGGAGCACGGGTGTTTCATGACGTGCCGGCAGAAGGCTTCAATGTCGACCATGTGGTGATCTGCGCTGCCGGTGTCTATGCCATCGAGACCAAGGGCCGGGCCAAGCCGATCCGCGGACGCGGCAAGGCGGATGCGCGCGTGAATTTCGATGGCGCGGTGTTGCGCTTTCCCACCTGGACGGAGCGGCAGCCGGCCGCGCAGGCGCGGCGCCAGGCGCGCTGGCTGCAGGAATGGCTGAGCAAGGCGGTCGGCGCGCCGGTCGCGGCGCGGCCGGTGCTCGCGATTCCGGGATGGTGGATCGATCGGCCGGAGCATGAGCCGTTTCTGATCTACAACGGTAAGAAGCCGCAGTTCCTGCTGAAGCCGAGAGGTGAATCATTGCCGGCGCAGCTGCGCCAGCAGATCGCACATCAGCTCGAGCAGCGCTGCCGCAGCGTCAAGCCGCACTACTCGAAATAGACCAGCGCAGGTGACGTAGCGGCGGTGCGAGAGCGCCGCGTGGCGTCCTGATCTGCATGCCTGGTGTTGCCGCTAGTGCAGGCGAGGGCAACCGTTTCCGTGGCATTCAAGAGGAGAGCGTCCCGGAACAGAAACGGGCGGGTTGCCTGTGAATGTCAGCCTATCACGCCGTGCTCGCCGTCAAGGACGAGTGCGCGGCGCACTCGCCGCCGGTGGCGGTCTGCGATCCTTGACGGCTGCGCGCGCCGTGAAGTGGGTGGGGTGGGCAATCCCGCCCGACAGCTCTCGGAGACTGCCATGTCCCATCTCACATCCTCCCCCTCGATGGATGCCGCCACGTCGAGTGCGCAGTTGCAACGCTACGAGCGCGAGCTCCTCGAGCGCGTACGCAACTCGTTGCCGGTGATTGCTAGCCGGTTGCTGGCGGCGGGCGTCGTCAGTGTCGATGTCATCTACGATGGTTGCGGCGATAGCGGCCAGATCGAGCGGCTCACGGCGTTCGATGCCGAGCAACAGCCGATCGACCTGGAACATGTCGCGGGCGTCGATGAACAGGCGCTGATGGATCTGTTCTATGACCTGACGCAGGTGCGCCATCCTGGCTGGGAAAACAATGACGGGGGTTGCGGTGAGTTTCACTGGACGGTGACCACGCACTCGCTGCAGCACATGCACAGTGATCGCATCATGGATTTCGATACCACGGAGCACGAAGGGCTATGACACATACGATATTTCATGCGCAGTCCTCGGTGCGCCGCTGGGGCGGTCGCAACGAGGATTACCTCGCGATTCACGACTGGCTCGATGCCACCAAGGAAACCTTCTGCGATTTCCGGCATCGCGCGTTGCGGCATCACTCGCAGGGAATCTACGAGGCCGAACGCGTGTTTGGGCACTCGATCATCAATGCAGAGGGGGTGTCGGTGCCGGTGCGCTACATCGCCGAGCGTCACATCAAGGAGGACTGTGGCGGGATCGTGCCGTCGGTGTCGGACTGGCTATCGCGCATCCGGCCGGAGAGCTGGATGAGTCGAGGCTATGTCGTGAGTAGCAGGGAACCGGCGGACAGTCAGGTCTGAGGCAGTGAGTGGTGGCCGGACGTGGCAAGGAGGCGGCGTCCGGCCAGCAGATGCGGAGGCTGCAGACAGAGGAAGGCAGGAAGCCCCGGAGGGCGGGATCGTCCTGTACATGGGCAGCCTATCACGCCGTGCTCACCGTCAAGGACGAGTGCGCGGCGCACTCGCCGCCGGTGGCGGTCTGCGATCCTTGACGGCTGCGCGCGCCGTGAGCCGGGACTCGTGGGCAATCCCGCCCAAGACACCGGAGCACGGTCATGAACCTTTCGCAGACCATCGAAGCGTATCCAGTGCCGCAAAGCGCGCGGCTGGCCACCCTGCCGGCACACTTCGGTCAGAAGATGCAGATCGTCGAGGATCGCATCTATGACTTCATGCGCCGGTTCGCGCACAGCTACCAGGGTGGCTGGTGGCAGTTCTATCAACTCAGCAACGGCGGGTTCTACATGAGCCCGCCGCGGGGAATGTACGAGCTCAGGGTCGACAGCAATGGCTTCGGCGGACACATGAGCGAGGATGCTGCGGGCATCACGGTGTGCCTGTTCACGTTCAGTCATCTGTCGTTCGAGTTTCCGGACGAGACGTTCGCGCAGCACTTTCACTGGCTGCGCGACTTTGCGATGAATCATGCGGAGGTATCGACGATCTTCGCGGCCATCGACTAGGACCGTGTGCGGCGCGTCGGCTTCGCGAGGAGCCGCCGCGCCGTTGTATTGCCGGGGCCGATGGATATGGGAGGGGGCGGGGATAGCGGGATCGAACCTGCGAGGAAGGAGGGACTGCCTGGGGGACTGGATAGCGTGCCACACCGTTCTCGCCGTCAAGGCCTGCGCGCGGCTACGCCGTGCTCGCGAGCGCGCTGCGCGCGGCCCTGACGGCTGCGCTGCGGTGTGGGACCGGGACATCCGCCAGGCAATCCCGCCTGGAACAAGGAGAGTCCCATGTGCTCGATCCGTCGTTCCGTTCACCGTTTCAATGTGCGTTCGCATGTCGGTGCCGTGCGTGAGGCGCCGGCCAGGTTCAGTTCCGGGTTGTTGCAGGTCGTAGAGGGTGAGCAGCGCGCCGCTGATGACGAGGTCGTGATCGCGGCGGCGCTGAAGATCGTGGCCGAGCGGCTGGTGCGTTCCACGACGCTCAATTCGCCGCAGCTGACGCGCCAGTACTTCATGTTGCGTTTTGCGGGACTGGAGCACGAGGTGTTTGCGTGCGTGTATCTCGACAACCGCGCTCGCGTGATCGACTGCGAGGATCTGTTTCGCGGCACGATCGATGGGGCGAGCGTGCATCCGCGCGAAGTGGTGAAGCGGGCGCTGATCCACAACGCCGCGATGGTGATCCTCGCCCACAACCATCCGAGCGGTGCGGCCGAGCCGAGCCAGGCGGATGAAGTGATCACCCAGCGTCTGAAGCAGGCGCTGGCGCTGGTGGACATCCGGGTGCTGGACCATCTCGTGATCGGCGGTTCGACGGCGACGTCGATGGCCGAGCGTGGACTCTTGTGAGTTGTCGGCCGCTGCGCGCCGGGGTGCCACCGGTGCGTAGCGGCGCCAGCGGAAGCAGGGCGGGATTGTCGATGGGGGCAGCGTAGCACGCCGTTCTCGCCGTCAAGGACGAGTGCGCAGACGCACTCGCCGCCGGTGGCGGTCTGCGATCCCTGACGGCTGCGCTGCGCCGTGCGCCTGTCTGCGCGGGCAATCCCGCCCGAGACAACGACTGGAGTCTCTCATGAGCAGCACCCTCGGAAGGCCGCGCACGGTCACTGATGCGCAGGCGAAAATCATCATGGCCTGGTACGAAGGACCGCGTTCGGTACCGCAGCTCGCACGACAGATGAACCTGCCGGTCACGACCGTCGAGTACTGCATCAGCATCCGCGGCTGCTACAAGCAGCCGTCGCCGGAGTTGCGGCAGCAGAACCTGAAGCAACGCAAGGCGCAGGTGCGCAGTCTGGAGCGTGAAGGCTGGTTGTGATCTGTCGGTCCCGGGTGGGCCACTGCCCGGGACCTTTTTTCCGTGCGGGCGGGAGCGCGACAGGGAAGCGGGGACGCGCGGAGCAGGAAGAAGAGGGCGGGTTGCCTGTGAGTGTCAGCGTACCACGCCGTTCTCGCCGTCAAGGACGAGCGCGCGGACGCACTCGCCGCCGGTGGCGGTCTGCGATCCCTGACGGCTGCGCTGCGGCGTGGGGTGACGGAGGCGGGCAATCCCGCCCAGATCCAAACCGAGGATCCCGTCATGAATACCTTGCCTGTTCTTTCCCAGCCGACGTTCACCAATGCCCTTGCGAAGGGACTGTCGCTCGAGGAGGTACGCGAGCGTGCACCGGCGGTGTTTGCCGAACATGCGCACGAGCGCATGAGTGCGCGCTATGGATTCATTCCGACGCAGCGCGTGCTGCAGGGGCTGATCGATGCCGGCTTCAATCCGGTGGAGGCGCGTCAGGCGCGCACGCGGCGTTCGAGCCCGTTGCATGCACGGCATCTGGTGAGACTGCGCCGGCAGTTCGAGACTGTGCAGCTGAAGGACTCGGTGCCGGAGATCGTGTTCCTCAACAGCCACAATGGCACCAGCGGCTATCAGATGCGCATGGGACTGTTCCGGGTCATCTGCACCAACGGCATGATCGTCTCGAATGGAGTCTTTCCGGGCTACTGCGTCTCGCACCGAAGCAACGTCATGGACGAGGTGATCCGCGCGGCGCTGGAGCTGGCCAGGCAGTTTCCGTTACTGGCGTGCCAGGTCGAGCGGATGGAATCGCGCAAGCTGGAGCCGCAGGCGCAGGTCCGGTTCGCTGAACGCGCGCTGGCCCTGCGGTATCCGCAGCCGGAACTGAGTGGCATGCAGCCGTCGCAGCTTCTCACCTGTCGGCGGACGGAAGATGCCGGCGAGGATCTGTGGCGGACGTTGAACCGGGTGCAGGAAAACCTGCTGCGCGGCGGCATGAGCCGGCGCTCGGTCGGTGGGCGGCTGGTGCGCACGCGCGGCATCACGGCGATCCGGCAGGAGGTCCGGCTCAACACTGCGCTGTGGGATCTGGCGCTGGAGACGTTGGCTCTCTGAGCCGTGCGAATGAGCGGGCGCCACGGACGGTGCCTGCCCATCGCGGATGATCCTGTAGGGAGGTGTCCAATGCGTTCCGATGATATCCGTGCACAGGGGCCTCTGGATCTTCTGGATACATATGCCTGCGTTCTGCATGGGCTGCGACGTTTCGGGGTGGTTCGCTCTTTCAATCACCCCGTCGGCGATGTCGCCGAGTACTGGGTGTCGCAGAATCTTGGATGGTCTCTGATGCCCCCCTCCCATAAGTCGTACGACGCAGTGGACGCAGCGGGGTTGCGCTATCAGATCAAAGCACGGTGGCGTACCCGGGACGGGCGCACGCCACGGATGTGCGTACAACTGACGGATCCTCCCTTTTTCGATTTTCTTGTGGGTGTGGTGTTCGACCAGGATTTTCACGTGGACTACGCCGCGATCCTGCCGGTGGACCTGGTGCGGGGCTTGTGCCGGCGCGACGGGGGATCATGCTCGGGCCAGCTGTCCTTCCCCCGAAGGATTCTGAGAATGCAGGGCGTGCGGAGCATCACGGACCGATTGCAGTACTTTCCGCCGACTGAGGAAGAGCGGAGGTGGGGCGGAGCGTCGACGGCGGCGGCTCCTGAGGAGTTTCGGGTGCGATCTGAGAGAAATGCAGGATAGCCTCGCGGCGGCTCACGGGTCACAGTGTGACTCATGGCGACTACGCACCTATTGAAAGCTCGCGTCTCATTGGAGACGAAGCAGCGCGTTCAGGCGCTCGCTGAGCAGCAACTCGTTACGGAATCAGCCTGGCTTCGGCGGCTCGTTGCAGCCGCGTCGAGTGGATCGGCAGAGGGACCAGCGCGCGGCGGACAGTTCGCATCGCGTCATCCGGTGCCGCTCACGCGTGTGCTGGCCGATGACGGCGGACGTCCCGGCCCGCGGGTCTACGTCCGTCTGCGACCCGATGACCGACTCCTGTTGCGCGAGCGGGCGTCCGCTCGGGGGGTGGCTTCCGCCACCTATGTGTCGGTGCTGGTACGGACACATCTGCGTCACCTAGCGCCCTTACCCAAAGACGAACTAAAGGCGCTGAAGCGCCTGATTGCGGAACTTACTGCCATCGGTCGTAACCTGAATCAACTCGCCCGCGTTGCAGATCAGGGAGGGCGTGTCGGCCTGACACAGGAGAGCGTCGGTCAGTTCCTCAACCTGTGTCTAGCGCTGCAACACTGGGTAAAGGAGCTGGTCCAACGCAACGTCGAGTCCTGGGAGGTAGGCCATGGGCGCACTGAGGATTGAGCCGTTCGCGGGTCGGCCGCTGCTCAACATCGCGAGCTATGGACGGCCGGGTCCAGGTCGGCGCGACCGGCTGACACCCGAGCAGGTGGCTCACATTGCCCGCACGGTGGGACAAACGCCTGAAGTGATGCTCAAGGTGCTCACCCGCAACTCCAGTGATCTCTCGTCGGTGCGCCGACACCTGGGATATATCGGTCGCGACGGAGAGCTTGAGCTCGAGACGGATGACGGGGAACGGATCGGAGGCAAAGGGATCGGGCGACAGTTGGCCGAGGACTGGAATCTCGACCTGGAGATGCATCGAAGCAATGCTGAGCTGACCGCGGCGAACGGTCGCAGGCCACCCAAGCTCGTGCACAAACTCATCTTCTCGATGCCGGCGGGGACATCGCCGAAGGCGGTCGAGTCGGCCGCGAGGAATTTCCTAAGGGAAGAGTTCGGGCTCAAGCATCGCTACGCGTTCGTGCTGCACACGGATGAACCGCATCCGCATGTGCATGCGGTGATCAAGGCGGTGAGCGAGCAAGGCCAACGATTGAACATTCGCAAGGCGACATTGAGGCGATGGCGTGCGGAGTTCGCGCGCCATCTGCGTGCGCACGGCGTGGCAGCAAATGCGACGGAGCGCGCAGTGCGAGGACAAATCATAAAAGCAAAACTGGACCCGATCTATCGCGCAATGGCGGATCCGAGGCGTACGTCAACGCACGAGCGTGACAAAGCGATCGGCATCCGAGGCGCACTGGCCAAAGGAATGCCCCTCAACGAACTAGGCAAGGCACGACTGCAAGCGACGCGACACAGCGTAGCGAATGGTTGGCTAGGGATTGCGGACTTGCTCAATCAGCAGGGCGAGACGTCACTTGCGCATGCTGCCGTGCGCTTTATGGAGGGAATGCGGTCGCCAAAAACCGAAACCGAGCTGATGGTTTTGCAGTTGCGAGATCACGTCCTTCAACGATCGAGAATGCAGGCACCGGTGCGCTAGCCTGCATTTCTCATACACGCTGCGATACTGGATATAAGAACAGTATCGATTGAGCCCTGCTGTCTGCATGAGAAGCAGTGCGACTGGGGTGGCCCGCAGAGCCGTTTTGCAGGCACACCTGTCCTGCACCGCACGCGGCGGTGTGTCGAGCAAACTTGCGGCTTGAGTAGGCTGGTTCGTGGTGTGCGGCTTAACGCGCCGCGACGTGCAAGGCGTACCAGGCGGTGGCGAACTCCGTCTGATACGGATGCGCCGAGTTCATCGCGATCTTCACGCGCCGTACGCTGAGGTTGACGAGCGCACCGATCTTCAAGAGCTTCAAGCGAATCGTGGCAGCGCTGGCCTGCGCAAAGCGCGTGGCGCTCAGCGCCCGGCGCCGCAGTGACTCGATGAGCACGTAGGCGAAAGAAGCGAACCACAGCCGCAGCTGATTGGCGGCAAAGAACTCGCTGGAGAGTCGATCGGCAAACAGATCGAGTTGGCATTCCTTGATGCGATTCTCCGCCTCCCCGCGCGCACAGTAGAACTGCTCGTACAGTTCGCGGCGGGCGTAGTCATCGATCGATAAGGAGGTCACGATGAAGCGCGGATTCTCGCCTTTGGGCGTCGCCTCGGCTTTGGCCACTACGCGCCGTTCTCGGCTCCAACTCTTGTGCGTGCGGTAGGTCAGTTCCTTGAATCGCCGCTCGGACTGGCCCGAAGCGGCGCACCGTTGCATCGCTTCGTGCAGTTCGGCACCGATGGCGCGTTGCAAGCGAGCGTTGCGCGCGAGCCCAAAAACATAGTGAACGGCACGTGCCTCGCACCAGCTCATCAATGCTTCGCAGGCAAAGCCCGAGTCGGCGCGCAGGATGATCCGCGTACGCGCCCAGCGCTGACGAATCTGCCCGATGATGCGTTCCAGCTCTTCGATCGCCCCGGCCGAGCCATCGATGTTCGCCGGACGCAACTTCGCGCACAGCAGCTGCTTGCCGCAGAAAATGTACAGCGGCAGATAGCAGTAGTGATCGTAGTAGCCGTGGAAGAACCGATCTTCCTGCTCGCCATGCAGCGGCGCATCGGTGGCATCCAGGTCCAGCACGATCTCATCGGTTGCCTGCGCATAGGCATCCAGAAACAACTCCACGAACACCCGCTCGATCGCCGCGCTGTCCGGCAGGATCTTGTGATACGGCGAAAAGCCCGCCTGGGGGTAGCGCTCCAGGCGGTTCAGCGTGCTCTTGCCGGCGAGCGCCTCACAGTCCTTGCGCCTCGCTTCGAGCTTGCCCAGCAGTACGCCAAACAACGGATCCTTGCGCAGTTCATCGTGATCGTTCAGATCCTCATAGCCCAGCGCCAGCGCAAACAGGCGTTGGCCCACCAGCGTGCGCACCGAATGTTCAATGAGTTCGGGCCGCCGTCCATCGATGAAACAGCCGCTCAGTCGATCAATCAATCCGATCGCATCGTCGGTGCGCTTGAGCAGCAGCGCACCGGCATCCGAAGTCATTCGTCCGCCGTCAAAGCCAGCCACCACCTGGCGTCGCTCAATGCATGAAAACTCGTACTGTTCGGCGATACACTGTGTCGGCATCGGGCGCTTCCTCTGGGTGGGGTCAACTCGTTCTCGCAAAACAAGTTTCCCTCACTCAGAGGCCCGATGCACTCACCACCTTTGAGAAATCCGGGCTAGTCCCAAAGAGGATCGGCAACATCCTTGCTGAATGCAAGCGCAGCTGGACGGCCCTGAAAAGGACACCGGTGCCGGGCCGGAAAACGGCATACCGCTGAACTGAATCGTTTAGCGAACCACATGCTCGCTGGCTCCAAGCGTGAAACGGTGTGTCGAAGGTCCCGAATATCTTGGACAGCGTGCCATTTTCTTCGACGTATTTCCCTGTCCGTTGCTTCAATATCCGATAGGTTTGGCCGCTCAGAGATGCGGCGACGGTAAGTGCAAGGAAATGCCCATGGACTACTCGAAACTAGGCAAACGCAAGAAAGATTCGAATCCCCAGACCCTCCTGGAGTTGTTTGATCAACTTGATCGAAAGGCTACCCACAATAGCCTCCGGCCAGTTCAGATTGAAGCTCTCGAGATTTTACAGAAGCAGATTGCCGAACGGGACATTCTGCTGAAGGTCAGCACAGGGTCAGGTAAGACCCTGGTTGGTCTGATCTACGCGGAGTTCATGCGCCGTAAGTATGCTAGTGAACCTGCGCTTTATCTCTGTCCAACCAATCAGTTGGCCGATCAGGTAGCAGACAGCGCAGCCATGATTGGCGTCGCGGCGGAAATTTGTGGTTCGGACGGGTTGCCCCTCAGGGCACTGGAGGGGAAGTCCGTTCTGATCGTGACATACGACCGGCTATTTAACGCTCGAAGCGTTCTGGCGAAGAAGAACGTCCAGCCATCTGTAATAGTGATGGACGACGTACACGCCGGATTGGACCGTGTTCGTCAGAAATACACGCTGAACGTGCCACCAGCGGTTTATCCAGAGATCCGGCAAATCTTCCAGAGAGCATGCGAGGAGACAGATGCGGCGGTGTGGCGTGGCATCGCGAATAACGAGATCAATGCAAGATACGAAGTTCCTTACTGGCTATGGAGCCCACAGGTCCCGGCCGTCGCGGAACTTCTTTCGAAGTTCAAAGATGACGAAGCATTGAGCTTCGAGTGGAATAATGTATCGCGATATTTGGACTATGCGCGACTGTGCATTTCCGGGGCCGCGGCGGAGGTCTCACTTGGCGTCGCCGCCGTAGAAGAGAACGGGTCATACGCGTCCGCCAAGCATCGACTGTTCATGTCGGCCAGTATCAAGGATGGATCATCGCTACTTAGAGATCTATGTCTTGATCCAAAGGCGCTGGGTCGTATTATCGAGCCACCGAGTGATCGAGGTGCAGGCGAAAGGATGATTTTGCCTATATCACTCATCGACAGCGGACTCGAAAAGTTGACAGTGGCGAAGATTTGCGCAGAAGCGTCCGTGAGCGCGAATGTTGTCGTGCTGACCAGCTCAGCCAAGCAGGCCTCAGTATGGGTTGAGGCCGGCGCGAAACTTAAGCAGGGGAAGGACGTCGACGCTGAGATTGCGGACTTAAGAGCAAGCAAGCGCGGCAAGTACGTTGTGTTCGCTCAGCGATACGATGGCGTTGATCTACCGGACGACGCGTGTCGAATCCTAGTGATCGACGGCACGCCAGGCGGTGAGCGCTTGTGCGACCAGATAGACGTTGATCGCCAGAAGAATTCGCCTGGCTACAACTCGCGAACGGTAAACAGATTCGAGCAAGCGCTTGGGCGCGCGGTTCGATCGAGTGCAGACTATGCGGCCGTATTGCTCGTCGGGAATGACTTGGCCGCATTCATTGGCCGGAAGGATGTTAAGCAGGCGCTAGAACCGCATACGCGTGAACAGATCGAGCTTGGGCAGGATGTTGCCGAGCAGCTTCGCGAGGACACTGGCAAATCGGAAGACGGCATTCGCTCCGCAATCAGTACGCTCGTAAAGAGGGATCCAACTTGGAAGGAGGCGCACCGCGAGCGGATGGCCGGGATAGAGAAAGGAACTAGAGCAGCCGGTGGGCTCACTGTCCTTGAGCGGGCCGCGCTCGCGGAGAGAGAGGCATGGATAGATGCCAAGGCGAGAAATCATCAACGGGCCGTCGATGTCATCAGAGCTCCGACCAACGACGAAGCCTTGCATCCGATCCAGCGGGCAGAGCTGATGCTTCGAGCTGCGGGATACTTGTACAGAGTAAATCCTGCGCAAGCGGCTGGGCTCTATCGCAGCGCGTTCCAGCTGAATAGCGCGCTACCGCGGCCTATGGAGCTGGCAGACAAGCGGTATGCGCGAATCAATAAGCAGGTCGTGAACTTAAGCGAGTATCTGACGAAGTTTTCGACTGTCAACGCGGCGCTCGCTCGTCTGGAAGAGATTCGTGCGATGCTTTCCTACTCTGGTGACTCGGGACTTGTTGAGGAAGGCCTCCGGCAACTGGGCGAAATGCTTGGAGCCACTTCAAGCCGCCCCGAAAGAGAAACTGGACGGGGCCCTGATGTTCTCTGGCTGTTCGATGCGAATGGAATTTGCATTGAGGCTAAGAACGAAAAGTATCGGCCAGTCTTCAAGAAGGATGCCGAGCAACTACTGATGAGCATGCAGTGGTGTGTCGACCACGGTGATCTGGAGCGGGCCGCACTCACTGCTGTATTCGCGACTGACGTCACTGACGCGGATCGATCAGAAGACGTTTCATTCGGACCGTCCATTATGACGGAGGTCGTGCTACAGGCAATTGTTGAGAGGTTGCGAAAGGTGCTCCTCGCCACTTCCTACGATGGCCCGCTGTTTGCTGACCCGAAGAAGTTGCAGGGCCATCTGGTGGAGAATGGATTGCGTGGTGAAGACATCGCAGCATTGCTGACTAGGACGAAGGCAAAGTAGTTGAGTGTGAGAGGTGTGCCTAGATCGGAACTAAGGGGAGATGGTGTGGAAGAGGGCAACGATCTAGCCGAATCTTTGATCGCGACATTGCGATCTGACGATGCTGTTTCCATTGCAACTGATGCGTCTGAGTTGGCTATCGACGCTGTACTCGAGGATGGTGTTTTGAAGGCGGTTCCGATCGTAGGAACACTTGTCTCGCTAGCAAACATTGGTTTCACGGTGAGAGACCGATTGTTTGTTTCCAAGCTTGTAAAGTTTCTTTCCGGTCTTCAGTACCTATCATCTGACGAGCGGAAAGAGATGACGGACAAGTTGGAAGCAGACCCCGAGTATGGACGAAAGGTGGGAGAGCATCTAATTGAGATTCTAGAGAGGCTCGATGCCCATCGAAAGCCCTATATGACGGCCAAGGTCTTCTCTACTTATGTTTCAGGAGGCATTGATGCGAGAACTCTGCCCCGCCTCAACTACACCATAGAGAGAATTCCGTTCTACGAGATTGACGCCGTCCGTGATGCCTATGAGAAGTGGAAAGCCTTGAAGGAAAAAGATGGCGAAGGCGGTATCGGCGTGAACATCGCCACGCTGCAAGCGCTTCACACGGTGGACCTAATGTCTGCAGCTTCGGGTTGGGGTTGTCTTGTGTACGAACCGAACGACTTGTGTGAGGTCTTTCTGAATCTCGACCTCGACAAGACAAAGCACTAGGACGGGCGCCGTGGGAAGCGATGCATCGACGAGCACGAAGTTGGTCCGATGGTCGGGAGTCGACATGCTGCTCAAGACGTTAGGACAACGGCCCGCCTAGTCATCACACCGCGGGGAGGTGTCCGGTTCCATGTCAGCCGACGCAATCATCTACTGCCTTGAGCGGGTCACCGACTATCGGGACTTTGAAAGGCTGTGCTCGGCATTGCTTGCGGGCGTAGGCTACCCGGGAATTGATCCGCTCGGTGGGACCGGCGATGAAGGTCGTGATGCCATTGTCCGCGACGATGGTGCCAGTCGAAAGATCGCCTTTGCCTACACGGTTCGATCAGATTGGCGCACGAAGCTCGCGCACGACTGCAAGCGCGTGCACGACAAGGGGCATGCGCCCGATTCCTTCGTATTCGTTTGTACTGAGGCGTTGTCGGCATCCGAAAAGGATTTCGCTCACACCTTCGTGCTTCAGAACTACGGATGGGCACTCGACCTGTTCGACCTTGAACGTCTTCGGGCGCAGATAGCAGGCTTCCAGCAGCATCTGATCGCTCAGCACCCGAGCATCTTTACGCCCCCGTTCTTTCCACAGCGCGGCGGCCAGTCCGTTGCCGAGAGCCGGGATACGCTCCTCATCGATCATGATCCCACTGACCACGCGCTTGCGACCTGGCTCGCCCGCCGACTCTCACTCGCGGGTTTCCGAACGTGGTGTCAGGGAACCGCTCCACTTGCTGGGGAGGACGCGGACGAGACGGTTCGAAGGCTCCTCGAGGTTCGGGCTCAGCTCTACCTGCCCATGTTGTCTTCCGCCAGTTTTTCCGACAGCAGGTTCCTTGAGCGATGCACTCTCGCTGCGGCGAAGGAAGGCTTTGTGCTCCCTTGTAACACCGAGGTTGATTACGGCGCTGCGGGTGGGCCAACGCGCCTCAGGAAACTCGAGCCCGCGTACTTCAGTGCGTCCTGGAACACGGGACTCAATGAAGTTCTCGCGCGTCTCGCCGCGCTTGGCATCCGACCTGCATTGGAGATCGAGCGCGGCCGTCAGATCGCCCTCCGGGACTATCTCCCCACGCGCGTCACGGTGGCGAAACCGGAGCCCGTCTTTGCGAACGTGTTCCCGCTGCAGCTCCCGAAGAAGATGCTCGTCATTGATTTGAGCCGGCAGCTGACGGAGGCGGAGATCAATGACCTCCGAGGGCGCTGGGCATTCGCTGAGATTACGAAGTTCTGTCTCGTCGCGTTTTCATCTCCCCCGGCCGCTGTCCCGTCGGCTCCGGTCAAACGCACGCCAGAGCTATTGTGGGAGGAAGTTCCACAGAAAGACGGAAAGAAGACTTTTGATCTTGCGAAGGAGCTGACCCGCCGCAGCCTGGAAGTGGTTTGTGCAGAGAAGGGGCTGAAGTATTGTGCAGACCGCAGGGTGTTCTACTTCCCCGAGCATGAGGCGAGCGAGTGGAACCAGTCTATTCAGCACGTTGATGGCAGAGTGACAAAAGTGCAGCTCACGGGCATGCGCACCAAGGGCTGGGGGGATCGCGCTTCACCCTTTCTGTATCAGCTCGCACCTCGCTTTAGCGCGCAACGGGATTTCGACGGTAGTTGGAACATGGTCGTCCGGATCTACATCCGCGTGACGACGCTCGATGGCGGACCGTTTGAAGGCAAAGAGATTGGACGCCGGCGCAAGATCGTGAGCAAGAGCTGGTGGAACAAGGAGTGGTTGGCGCGGCTGCTTGGCGTCGTCCAGGCGCTCGAAACCTCCGCCGGACGCATCAAGATTGCTGAAGGGCAGCAGGCCGTGATCATGCTGACGAAGCCTTTGAGCTGGGAGTGTCCTGTTGGACTGGATGTTGTGGCCCTTTCAGGTCTCTCCGACATCGGCGAGGAGATCGCGACCTACCGCACGAACGAGGACGATGAGAGCACGGGCGATGGACCAGCCAAGAACGTGCAACCGGGGCAACAAACATGACAGACACCTTCCACTTTCTGGGCGAGCCGCTGCTTCAATTCGGGCATGGGCAAACGGCTGAAGATCCCCATGATGGCCTAGCGCTCTTTGGACCAGCAGAGCCGCGGCAGGCGATGCCCGATCACATCGTGATCGGAACGGCAGAGGGAACCGGGTTGTGGATGGAGTGGAGTGCGGCATTGAACGCGCCGGCCGCGTGCATCGATCCGACACGTCACCGCGCTTGGCCGCCGTTCCCCGGCTTTGATGTCGCGTTCGGCGTCAGATGGCCCAATCCTTTGCGCAGCTATTTCCTCGATGCACAGGCGCTCTCGCTGGCATCAAGGAAGGCAGACCGCTTCGATCGGGCGTTTGCCGTGACAAACCTCTACATGGAAATACTCGACAGGCTATCCAAGCTGGACGCGCGGCCTTCGCTGGTGGTGTGCGTCGTTCCGGACGAGGTCTATGAGAATTGCCGCCCCAACTCCTCCGTCGCATTTGCCGAGCGAAGCGATACCGCGCGAACACGCGTGGAGGTGAACTTCCTCAAGCAGGCGATCGGCGACCGTGACAGTGGCCAGTCGCGCATGTTCGATGAGGAGGATCCGAAGGTTGCAGCGACGCTTGAGCAGATGGACGAATTCGAAGAGGCGCGGGGTCTGTCGCCGGATTTCCGCCGGCAGATCAAGGCCCGCATGATGGAGCATGAACTCCCCGTGCAGATCATCCGCGAATCAACGCTTCGGATCACGCCGAAGGTGCGCAACGGCGAGCCTGGTACAAACCCTCTGTCCGACCGATTGTGGAACTTCGGTACTGCGGTCTATTACAAGTGTGGCGCTAAGCCGTGGAAGACACCCTGGGCGCGCGAGGGTGTGTGCTACGTGGGACTTGCCTATCGGCTCACCGAGGACGGTCGCAATGCCTGCTGTGCCGCGCAGCTATTTCTTGACAGCGGAGACGGAGTCGTCTTCGTCGGTGATTTTGGCCCGTGGTATTCGGAAGAGCGGGGTGAGTTTCACTTGCCGCCCGACAAGGCAGAGGCGTTGCTTCGTGGAACCATCGAGACATATCGGGAAGAGGACGGTCGGCCCTTGAAGGAGATATTCCTGCATGCCCGCTCAGGAATAGACGCCGAGGAATTCCGCGGCTTTGAGCGAGCGTGTCCCCCGGGAGTCAAGCTCGTTGCCATCCGCGTGCGTCAGGATCGTGGCGGATTTCGTCTCTATCGATACGATGACAACCCGAACGTCGTGAAGC
This sequence comes from Povalibacter sp., assembly GCF_036735925.1. Taxonomy (NCBI): domain Bacteria; kingdom Pseudomonadati; phylum Pseudomonadota; class Gammaproteobacteria; order Steroidobacterales; family Steroidobacteraceae; genus Povalibacter; species Povalibacter sp. Next base: position 46,440 of record NZ_DAINNK010000021.1, on the reverse strand, counting down.
GAGGCCAGCATCCGGTGCAGCGGGGCGTATTCTGGCAACGTTCAGAGCGTCACGGACTCCTCTTTACCAATGGTTTCAAGCCGCGAATTGCCACTTACGATGGCTTCGAGGTGCCTGTGCCGTTGGCAATCACCCTGCAGCACGGAGACGGTGATCTGGTGCAAATCGCCCAAGACGTCCTGGGCCTCACCAAGCTCAACTACAACGCGTGCCAGCTCGGGGAGGGGCAACCGATCACGGTCAAGTATTCCGATCGCGTCGGGGAAATCCTACTTGCCAATCCCGGTTTGTCACCCGAGAAGTGGAAGCACAACTTTAGGTATTACGCCTGAGCGCGAGTGCGACGGATGTCCAGGCGATTCGGATTGTGGGTGAGTTCCGCTGTCGGGATTCGCGCCTTCCGAACCTCCCGTTTAGATTTACGGAAGGTAGACGTCTGTCTCTGGTACCCCAGCGGTACCCCGGCCCTAGAGGCAACGGAACCCGAACGAATACGGGAAGATTTCTTGAATAGGTTCAATGGTCGGGGTGAAGCGCTACACGCTGTCCCGGCGCGGTCGGCGCGAATCCGAGTGAAGTGATTGCTCACTATACAATCAAGCACATCGGACGATGTGCCCTGGCGCGCGCTGGGGTCGGAAGGCACCGGCGTAGCCTGAGCGCGCGCAACTGTGAGTGCAGGCGGGAAAGGTTGGTCCTCAGAAATCGCGTCCCGGGTCCAGCTGTCGCTTGGCCTCCTCGGGGCTATGGAAGGGAGGTATTGCCGCCGAAACCGGCGAAACTCGCCATACACTCGCCGGTAACAGGCTTCGCCGGAAACTCGGACGAAACCCGAGTGCGGCTGGTCGCCCGCCAGCCCATAGGAAGGGCCAGTCGCACTCTTTGCAGACACGGGTCGGGCTCAATGTGACCAAGACCAACGCCGATAGTCCGTCCCCTTATACAACTCCTCACGCGCGATGGATGCGCCCCGCAACTGGTCCTGCAGGTTCCTATCGGACTTAACAATGTGGTAGGCGCTGGACTGTACAGGTTGGCACCATCGCTTGTGATGCACCACTCCGGCCTTGATGCGCCAAGACAGGCTCGCGTGATGGGAGACCCGCATGCTTGCAATTGCCGAGACGCAGCCCGTGTGATCGAACACTTCGATCCAGCGGCGCTGAGCGAAGGCGCCCTATGCGCAGGAAGTTGTGGTTCCTGATTGATCCGGACGGCGGGGCCCTCTGCGATCCGTAGTGATCACCGATCCACAAAGCTGCGGGCGTGGTGATGAAGAAGATGTATTTCGGAGACCAGCGTTTGCCACATGACGCGGAACTGTCGTGAAGGACGCAAGTGGCAAGCAACTACACCTGAGCTGGCAGTGGCTGAAGCAGTGAAGCCAACGCGCCTGTTCGCGAAGACATAGATCTTTGGATCCATCCGCGGATCAGTCGGAGTGATACCGACGGAGCGTCCGGCAATGGTCCCAGCGATTGGCGGGAACTGCATCCCTGAGCTGCGTCCAGTGATCGATACCGCGCGCACGTCTGCGCGCGCCTAATCGGGCGCATGGAAAGGATCCCCGTTCTGCTGGTGAGATCCCGCGATGACTGGATCTTCACTGCGCTCCACGCGCGGTTGACCGCCAGCCAGCGTTTCGCGTTGTACGACGGACGCGCCTGGCTGGATACGGAGCTCGCCGACACCCTGGCTGCTTCTCGCCCCATCACCTGCCCGTTGGTGGTACTGCTGTGTTCCGGCGAGCGCAACGACGCGATGTCCGCGGCGGTGCTGGCGGGACATCCGGGCATCGTCGTCGTACGCATCGACGTCGACAAACGCGAGAGCTCCGGCGCAGATTCGATCCACGTCGACCACGTGCAACACCTGCAGCTTGATCAGCGCCGCCTCGGTTTCGATCGTCTGCTCTCCGCGATGCAGTACCTGGTCGAACATCACGGCATTCGCGACGCAGAGCGGCTGGCACGTTTTCTCGTGCTCGACGATCCGAGCTCGTCGGACGCCGACGCTGTGCGCTTCCTGCGTATGCCATCTCGCAAGGACGCGCGCGACAGAGACGGAAAACTGCCGCCCCAGGCGATCCGCTGGCTCAATGAGCTGCTGCGCGACTATTTCGCGCGCTATCCGCTGACCGAGGACAACGGTCTGTCCTTGAGCCGCGCACGCGCGACGGCATTGATCGATGCGCTCGATAGGCCAGTGCCGGAACGTGGGTCGGAGTTGCGCGGCGCGGAGCAGGAGCTTCTGCAGCACCTGAGTCAGGAAAGTGCTGCGCGTGACGCATTGGTCCTGCTGCGTCAACGGCTCGCGCTCGGCGAAGACGCCGTGCTGGCGCTGATTATCTGCCTCGCGCCTGACGTGGATCTGAGCTACCAGCTCATCTTCGGCCACATACAAGACGACATGACACGCCGCTTTGCGTCGTCGGCACTGATCGACGCCTTGCTGTTCGGCCACGGTTCCGACACGGCCGCGAACGCTGTCGCCCAGCTCCGAGATTGGCGGCTGCTCGCGATTGACGGCCAGCACGCCGCCGCCGAGCAGTCGCTGCGTATCGATCCCGTGATCGTGCAATGGTTGTTCGTCGGCGATACCGCGCTACGCGACGATCACGCCGTGAAGAGCGCGACCATCGCCGATGCCTGGACCGGCGGCGAATTCCTCTGCGGAAGCGCAGACAGGGAGCTGCGCGACGAGATGTGCGCGCGGCTGGTCGACGCCGGATTGGCTCGCTCTTGGGTTGTGCTTTCAGGATCGGATTGCGACGGCTGGCGCGCGCTGCTCGAACTCGCGGCAGCCGACACACGTATCGGTCTGCTGCGCGTATCGCTGGCGCGTTTCGTTGCGCTGGACATGCCGGCGCGCGAAGACGCAGCGATTCGCTTGGCTCGCGCTGCACGGCTCATGGATTGGCGCATGGTCGTGGACTGCGCCGACGAGGTCATCGATGCGGCGGCGCTGTCATCGCTGGTCGATGCGTGTGCCGAGCAGCCTGCTTTGTGCTTGCTGGTCTCGCCGGACGCACGCGTGGCGATGTCGTCGTTGCCGCGAGGTCGCTGGCGCGCGCATTCGCGCGGCCCGAGTTCGCTACTCTCTCGCACGATGCACTTCCGCATCGTGCTCTCGATTCTCGGCATCAAGCTCGAACTGCCGACGTTCGCCAAGCATCTGAGCGAGCGGCTGGCTACGGCCTATCCACTTAGTGTCTGCGGCTTGCATGCCGCCACGGCGCTCGCCGGTGCCGCGATGACGCCAGCGCTGTCTGCAGATGAACGAGTACGCGCGCTCACATCAGCATGCAGAAGTGTCGCGGCGCCGGACATTCTGCGGCTCGCGCGGCGTATCGAACCAACGTACAAGCTCACGGAAGTGCTCGTGCCTGCGGATCGCGCGGTGCTGCTGGAGGAGATCGTCGCCAACACCCGGCACACCCGGGTGGTGCTGGACGAATGGGGCTTCGGGAATCAGCTGCAGTACGGACGCGGCGTCGCCGCTCTGTTCGCAGGCCCGAGCGGCACGGGCAAGACCATGGCCGCGCAGGCCATCGCCTGCGAGCTTGGTGTGGACGTGCTCGCCATCGATCTGTCGCGCATCGTCAGCAAGTACATCGGCGAGACCGAGAAGCACCTCGACAGTGTCATCGGCGACGCCGAGCGCTCGGGTGCGGTATTGCTGTTCGACGAAGCGGATGCCTTGTTCGGCAAGCGTAGCGAGGTCAAGGACGCGCACGACCGCTACGCCAACATCGAAGTGGCCTACCTGCTGCAGCGGATGGAAGCGTTCTCCGGTCTGGCCATCCTGACCACCAACAATCGGCACAACCTCGATCAGGCGTTTCTGCGCCGCTTGCGATTCATCGTGGACTTCCCGCGGCCCGACGCCAGCTTGCGCGAGCGCATCTGGCGGCAATGCATTCCGGAAAGCGCGCCGGTGGCGAAGAAGGTCGACTGGCACATGCTCGCGCACTTCGACCTCTCGGGCGGCGTCATCCGTCAGGTCACGCTGCGGGCGGCCTTCCTGGCAGCGCGGCAGGAAAAGACCGAGATCGGCATGGAGCAGCTGATCGAGGCGCTGCGCTCCGAGTTCAACAAGCTCGGCATGCAGGCAGCGGAGCGGGAAGTCGCCGAGTACCAGCAGGCCCTGAGCCGGCAAGACAAGGCGGCCTGAGATGAACTACTCCGGTATCCAGCGCGTGACCGTCGAAATCCAGAAGCGCCTGAAGGAAGCGATCGGTACCACCAGCGACGCGCACGTGTTCATCGGTCCGCTGCACGACGATGCCGCCGACGATGCCTACCTGGTGCTGTTCCTGTACCGCGTGGTGCCCAACGCTGACCTGCGCAACACCCTGCACGAGGTACCTTCGGCCGACGGCACCACGAAGGTCTACGACAAGTCGCTGGCGCTGGACCTGCACTACATCCTCACCGCCGGCGGCCGCCAGGACGGAGGAGAGAGGGAATCGCTGGAGCGCCTTGGGCGTGCGATGTTGGCGCTCAACGAGCGTCCGCTGTTCACAGGCAGCGTCCTCGACAATGAGTCCGTGCGGCTCACCGCGTATCCGGGCACCAGTGATGAACTGAGCCGCGTGTGGGCGTTGTTCCCGGATCAGAACTACCGCACGTCAGTCTTGTACCTGGCGTCGCCGGTGTGGATCGACCCGGATGCGGTCCGGATCGAAGCGCCGCCCGTCATCATCGATCGCAAGCGCGCCGGTGTGATCGGCCAGCCGAGGGTTGCCTGATGGCCACCGTGGCGGGCTGGGATGATCCGATCACGCGTGAAGTCGCCGTCGCGGTCGAGTTGCTCGATCCCGTCAGCCAGCAGCGTGTATCGCAGGACGTGAAGGTGACGCTCGGCGGCCGGGTTGATCAACCCTATATCAGCGCCTCGCGCCGCTTCGTGTGGTTGGGCAATTTCGCCGCCTGGCCACCGAGCATATCGGTGGACCCGGGCAAGCTGCCGTTCGCGCCAATCGCCAATCAACCGCTGGCTGCGGCGCCCGCGGGCTGGCCTTCGGTGTCGCCGGAAAAACGCCGCATCCGCGTCACGCTCACGCCCTCGGCGAACTATCCGTTCGACGAGGGCGTGACCGCGCTCTCTGGTTATCTGTTCGAGAAGAGCGCCCAGGACCCGAACGTGCGTGTGCCCATCGCCAATGCAGAGGTGTGGTTTCAGTGGGCCGTTGGCGCGAGCTGGCTGCCGGCCACGCCACCGCGGGTCAGAACCGACGCACGCGGCGAGTTCGGTCTGTTCGCGCGCATCGCGCACTCGGCAGGGCAGGAGCCCGACGTATTACGCGGACTGCTCAAGGTAAAGCTGTTCGTGAAGCGCGGATCGACCACCAGGGAAACGCCCGCGAATTTCCGCTACATCGATCCGCCGCTCCTCAGCATCACACCGCCGTATCCACCTGTTTCCGACGGCCGCATCGTCAATGGTGCAGCGCTGGTCCACGGCGTCGCGCTCGACTGGGCGACGCTGGTGTAGCGCGTCCCCATACCAATCACCAAGGGTAGACAACCATGCCAACGGACAAGACTGCTGGAAGGGCATGCCCCACGATCGAGTCGCAGCTCGACGACGTCGTGAACAGGATCGTCAACTATGAGGCGCAGAAGTTGCCGGAGCTGCGCACGGAGCTTGAGCAGGTCAACAAGAAGAAACTGGACGCCGACAAGGAGTACACGGCCAGGTACGAGGAGCTCAAGAAGAAGTGGTGCGAGCAGAACGAGCTGGTGCTCGCGATCTGGCGCGGCCTCAAGTGTTCGTACCCGCGGTGGGAGGAATACATCAAGAGCTGCGTTTGCGCGGAGCTCAGCAAGGTGCGCAAGGAAGACCTGCGCATCGCTTGCCGCGAGGAGATCAAGGGGCGCTTCGAGGCGGCCCGTGATCGAGCGAAGGCGCGGCACGATCTGGCCAAGGAAGCCGCCGCGGCGTGGACCGGCGCAGTCAAGGCGATCTCCGACCAGCTCAACGCCAACGGCAAGCTGATCGACGAGATCAGCAAGCTGGCCGCCACCGAGGATCGCCATGCGGCGATCTACCGGTTCTGGTTCAAGCTGCTGGTGGCGCATGCGCGCATCCGCCCCGAGACCAAGTGCTTCGAAATTCCGCCCACCGAGCATCCCGACAACCTGTGTCCTCCGGAGAAGCTCGACAGCAGCCGCGATTGCGACAAGTACGAGCCCCCGCCAAAGGCGAGTTCCGGATGCGCGGTTCCGACGCCACCCGAGCCGCCCCAGCCACCCGCCGATTGGCCGTTGGCGGATCCATGGCTCATCGATCCGAAGAAATACGCGGCCCGCATCGACTGCGCCTACGACGACTACCTGAAGGCGAAGGAGGCTCTGGGCGCGGCGCAACGTTGCTTCATCGAGAACACCGACGATCTGAAGGCGGTCAAGGCGAATCGCGACAGCCTGTGGGCCAACCTGCAGAGCGCCATCGAGAAATGCCTGAAGGACAGCTCCGGCAAGGGCTGCTGCGAGAAGGAAGACGAAGCCAAGCAGCCGCAGGACACCGACTGCGCCGATACCGACGCCAACCAGACTAAAGGAGCCTGAGCCATGCCCGAATATCTTCACCCCGGGGTCTACGTCGAAGAGATCGAGCGTGGCCCGCGACCTATCGAAGGCGTGCCCACCAGCACCGCCGCGTTCCTCGGCGAAACCGAGCGCGGGCCGATTCGTCCGCGCCTCGTCACCAGCTACAACGATTACCGTCGGCTGTTTGGCGGCGTGTTTCGCGCGGACGCGTACATGCCGTACGCCTCCAATGGCTTCTTCGAGAACGGCGGCAAGAGCCTGTACGTGTGCCGCATCGTCCCGCCGGACGCGCAGACGGCGTCGCGGGACTTCGGCAACAACTTCTTCCTGCGCGCGATCGGCGCGGGCGCCTGGGGCAATCGCATCTACGCCGCCATCGAGGACAGCTCGACCAAGGACTCCAGCGGCGCGCCGGTCGGCTTCCGGCTGAAGGTGGCGTACTGGGCGAACGTACCCAATAACTTCACCCCGTACGACCCGTTCAATGTCGACAATCGCATGATTCTGCCGCGACCGGCGCTGCTCGAGGACTTCGACGACCTCAGCGGCGATCCAGCTTCACCCGACTACTACACCAAGCGCCTGGGCACCGAGCAGAACCCGAACTCCGCGCTGGTCTTTCTGAATGGCGGCACCGCGGTGCCGCCGGCGAAGCCGAACAATAGCGCCTTCGACTTCCTGCAGAACGGCTCCGACGGCAGCGCGATCACGTCGGCGGACTACACCGGTCTGCCTGCGTCGCTGCGAACGGCAGATCAAGGGATCGCGGCGCTGACGCTCGACGAGTTCCGCGACATCGCGCTGGTGTATGCGCCGCATCCGGCGGTGGCTGGCCCGAAGGAAGTGAACACGCTCGTCAAGGATCATTGCGAGCTCAGCCGCTTTCGCTTCGCGGTCATGGACTCGCTGCCCAACCAGTCCGATCCAGGAAGCGTGAATCCTCGCGACTCCAGCCAGTGGAGTATCGATAGCAGCTACGCGGCCATCTATTACCCATGGCTGTACGTCTCCGATCCGCAGACCGGTGCTCGGGTCAAAGTGCCGCCTGGAGGCTACGCGCTCGGCGTCTACGCGCGCACCGACACCGATCGCGGCGTGTTCAAGGCTCCGGCAAACGAGATCGCGCGCGGCGTGCTGGATCTCGAATACGACATCAATGACAAACAGCAGGACACGCTCAATCCGCGCGGCGTGAACGCGATCCGCAAGTTCCCCGGCCGCGGCATCCGCATCTGGGGCGCGCGCACGCTTACCTCGAATGCGCTGTGGAAGTACGTGTCCGTGCGGCGCCTGTTCATCTTCCTGGAACGCTCGATCTACGAGGGCACGCAGTGGGTGGTGTTCGAGCCCAATGACTATGCGTTGTGGGCCCGCGTGAAGGACACCATCCGCCTGTTCCTGCGCAGCCAGTGGCGCCAGGGAGCGCTGTTCGGCCGCACCGAGGACGAGGCGTTCTTCATCACCTGCGACAAGACCACGATGTCGCAGGACGACATCCTGAACGGACGGCTGATCTGCGAGATCGGCATCGCGCCTGTGCGTCCCGCGGAGTTCGTGATCTTCCGCATCTTCCAACAGACCGCCGAAGCGCAGCGTTGAGGAGAACACCATGGCCGACCGCATCGACCCGATTCGAAATTATCGCTTCCGCCTGGTGTTCGACGGCACGGATATCGGCGGCTTCAGCGAGGTGATGATCGGTGAGAGCACCACCGACGCCGTCGACTACCGGGAGGGCAACGAGCCCGCGCACGTGCGCAAGCTCTCGGGCCTGACCAAGTACGGCAACATCACGCTGAAGAAGGGCGTGACCAACTCCACCGCGCTGTGGGACTGGCACAAGGCCATCGTCGCCGGGCTGGTGGCGAAGAACCGGAAGCAGGTGGCGATCGCCGTGCTCGATGAAGCTGGCGAAATGAAGGCGCGCTTCGTCGTCAGCGAGGCCTGGCCCATCAAGTACGACCCGAGTGACCTGTCCGGCAAAGGCAACGAGGTGTTCATCGAGTTGCTCGAGCTGTGCAACGAAGGCATCGAGCGTGCCCAATGAGCCACCATCCAGAGCTGCCGTTCCAGACGCGCGTCGACTTCACGCTACCACGTGGCTACGTGGACGCGCAGGGCGTGCTGCACCGGAACGGCGTCATGCGCCTGGCCACGGCGGCCGACGAAATCCTGCCGCTGCGTGACCCTCGCGTGCAGCAGAACCCGGCCTATCTTTCAATTGCTGTGCTGGCGCGCGTAGTCACGCGCCTCGGCAGCATGACCGAGCTGGACACCGGCACCATCGAGGGCTTGTTCGCCACCGACCTCGATTTCCTGCAACGGCTCTACGAGCGCATCAACTCCGCGGACGACGTCGAAGCCTCGGTGGCGCAGGCGGTACCGCGCATGCGGCGGGTGGCCGAATCGTGAGGACCTATCCGCGCAAGGAGCTGTACGAGGAGTTGGCGTTCATCGCGTACCACTTCCACTGGACGCGCGATGAGCTGCTTCAGCTCGAACACGCCGAACGCCGACGCTGGTGCCGGGAGATCTCGTCGATCAACGAGAAGCTTGATGGCACGCCGGCCGATCCATTCCGGGACCTGTGAACCATGGCTCGCGTCGACCCTTATCGCGCTTTCCGGTTCCGCGTCGAGTTCGACGGCATCGAACACGGCGGCTTCGCGCGTGTGAAGGGCATGGCGCGCGAAACCAAGGTCGATTCCTACCGCGAGGGCGGCGTGAACGATCACGAGCACAAATTCGCCAATATCACCACCTTCGGCAATCTCGTGCTGGAGCGCGGACTGGCGGACGACTATCTCTGGTCGTGGCACGAGCAGGTGATCAGCGGCTCTCAGTTCAAGCGCCGTCCGATCGCGGTGATATTGCACGACGAGACCGACCAGCCGGTCTGGCGGTGGCTGTTCGAGCGCGCCTTCCCGGTGAAATGGTCGGGCACGGACCTGGACGCGGTGTCATCGCAAATGGTCGTGCAGAGCGTCGAGTTCGCCCATCACGGGTTCAGACGCTCATGAAGCTCGTGATCCAACATCGATCGCCGCGCTCGTTCCGCACGACATGCGCTCGCATCGCGCACCTTGTGCGCGAGTACAGCGGACTTCGTGGCGTAGCGCTGCGTCTGAGGCGTCCATCGAAGGCGCCGACAATGGCGCCTCGGAAGAACCGCTACATCGATGCGCGCACATCTATCGAGTCGCGCGCTGAACGGCATTTGCACTTCAGTCAACACCTGCATCTGACGTTGTTTAGCAGCTCCGTGCTCGGCGCTTCTGTCACGCGCGTCGGCGAACTGCGTGATGTCTCATCCACAGGACGCGCGCAGCGGCACTGGCGCCAAGCCCGCAGCTGGCTGATGCCCGCTCGCTCGACCGTCACGCCGCCGCCCGCACGGGCTTTCGATGAAACTCCGCGCGCCACTGAGCTTGCGACGCAATGGCGTGCGGCTCCGATCCGCAACCGGCGATACTCGGAAGCGCTCATACCAGCGAGTCCGCGCAGGGCTCGCGCAGCGTCATCGACATCCAGCCGCGAGCAGGTTCTGGTTCAAACTCGCGCGCCACACATTCTGGCTCGCATGCGTCTTGCAGCTCGAGAGCAAGAGTTAGCGGCGGAGGCGGAGAGGGCAGCGCGTACGGTCGCGCTCCGTCACCGCACCGCCATCAGCGTTCGCAATCGCGCCGATGCTGCTATCGAGAAGCAGGCGGGAACCCAACGATACAGTCCGCCGATCCGGCCGGTAGCACTCACTTATCGGAAGGCCACCACCGGCGCACCGACGCAGGAGCGTGGAATGGATCTCATGGAGCTGGCACGCGGCGAATTCACGCCTCGACCCGGAAACATGGCGTCGTCAGCGACCTCCACCGCCACCCGTCAATCCGCTTCGACGCCGGCGATGCCGCGATTTGATGGCCGCATGCTCGACGGTCTGGCCGACGACATCATCCGCCGCATCGACAAACGCGCGCGTGTCGAGCGCGAGCGGCGCGGGATCTAGGAGCGGCACATGGGTCTGGAACGAGCAACCATCGAAGTACTGGCGGGCAACCAGTCCGGACAGCGCATCGAAGTGCTGTTCAATCCGACCGAGTACAGCATCGAGCGCGCCAACACCTATAAGGGCACCTCCATTCCGGGGCTGTCGGGCCCGCTGCTGCAGTTCATCAACGGCGAAGCGGATACGCTCGCCATGGAACTGTTCCTCGACGATCGTACCGACAAGCCCGAGCGCGGACTGCCCACTGTGCACCAGCGCCTGGATCAGCTGGTGGGCCTGCTGGAGATCGACAGCGATCTGCACGCGCCGCCGCCGGTGGCGTTCGTGTGGGGCAAGCTGTACTTCAAGGCGATCATCGAGAAGATGTCGCGCAAGATCACCATGTTCCATCCCGACGGAACACCGGCGCGCGCGACGCTCACGGCCAGCTACAAGGAATACAAGACGCTGCCCGAACTGGTGCGCGATCCGCCGCTGCAGTCGGCGGACAAGAGCAAGCGACGCGTCATCACCGGCTGCGACAGCCTGTGGCTGCTGGCCGCACGCGAGTACGACGATCCGAAGCTGTGGCGCGAGATCGCCGAGCACAACGATCTCGACGATCCGCGCGAGATTCGTCCGGGCCAGTGGCTCATCGTTCCCTCGCTGGAGAAAGCCGATGGATCTGGCAGCGGTCGCTGACAGCTACGCGCAGTTCTTCGTGCCGGCCTTCGCGATCCGCGTGGGCGACCAGGACCTCGTGCGCCAGCGCGCCATCGGCGTGAGCCAGGTGGAAGTCGATCTCGCGTTGAGCGCGGCGGGCCGCTTCAGCTTTACCGTGGTGAATTGCTACAGCCACAAGAAGCAGGCGTTCCTCAACGGCTTCGGCGATCCCATCCTCGACGTGCTGACCTTCGGTGCGTCGGTGGAGATCGCCCTTGGATATCGCGATCATGAGCGTCTCCCGGTGCTGCTCACCGGCATGATCACGGAGATCTCCACCGGCTTCAACGAAACCGGGACACCGGAACTGTCGGTCTCGGGCTACGACCACGCGTTTCCGATGATGCTGGGCAAGCGTTCGCAGAGCTGGTCGAAGCGTACCGACAGCGACGTGGTGGCCGCGCTGGCACGCGAGCACAACCTGGAAACCGACATCCAGAGCACCACCGAGGAGCGGCCGCAGATCGAGCAGAACCAGGAGAGCGACCTCGAGTTCCTGAAGAAGCTCGCCACGCGCAATCACTTCGAGTTCTACGTCGACCCGAAGAAGCGCCTGCGCTTCGGCAAGCCGCGCGACCGCGGGACCGGAGTGGTGCAGTTGAACTACGGCCAGGGACTGCTGAGTTTCAAGCCGGAAGCGAATCTCGCCGCCCAGGTTTCCGAAGTGCACGTCTACGGCTGGAACAAGGATCGCAAGGAAGCGTATGTCGGCAAAGCGATAGCGGGCGAAGAATCCGGCCGCACCGGCGCGGGCAAGAGCGGCGGCGAGCTCGTGCGCAGCGCCATCGGCAAGCCCGCGATTCTCGAATTGCGCCAGCCCGTGTTCAGCGCCGCCGAGGCCAAGCGCCGCGCCGAGGCCGTCCTCAACGATCACGCCAAGAAATATCTGACCGGCGACGCCGAATGCCTCGGCCTGCCGACGCTGCTGCCGGATCACAACGTGACCTTCGGCAACCTGGGTGAGAAGTTCTCGCGCACCTATTACATCCAGCAGACCGTGCACAAGGTCGATGGCAACGGCTATCGCACGCGCGTGAAGGTCAAGGAGACCGCTGCATGAGCGCCGTTGCCGCGTTACCCGTCGAAGCCGAGATCGAAGCTGGCGGGTTCGTGAAGGGACTGGCCGTGGCCATCGTGCGCCAGAACAAGGACGACAGCGGGCAGGTGAGCGTGCGCGTGAGCTTTCCCTGGCACAGTCAGCCGCGCGACAGCTACGCCGCGCGCATCGCCGTGCCCATGGCAGGCAAGAAGATGGGCATGTACTTCGTGCCGGAAGTCGGCGACGAGGTGCTGGTCGGATTCGAGAAGGGCAGTCTCGAGCATCCGTTCGTGGTCGGTTGCCTGTGGAACGGCGCCGACCCATCACCGGAGACGAACAGCGACGGCAACAACGATCACCGCGTGATCCACACCCGCAAGGGACACCGGCTGTTCTTCGACGACGGCTCGCGTGGCGTGGTCACGCTGGAGCTCAACGACGGCAAGAAGCTCACGCTCGACGACGACGGCATCGTTCTCGACGACGGCAATGGCAACAAGCTGTCGATCCAGAGCTCGCAGGGATCTATGTCGTTGGAGGCATCGAGGTCGCTGTCCATCAAGGCGCCGCAGGTGAAGATCGAGGCGAGCGGCACGCTCGATCTCAAGGGTAGCGCTACCACCAATCTCCAGGGCGGCATCGTCAACATCAACTGAGGCGGCCATGGGATCTCCAGCAGCACGCGTCGGCGATCAGACCAGTCACGGCACTCCGCTGTTTGCCGGGCCAGGCGCGCTCAACGTGCTGATCGAGAAAATGCCCGCCTGGCGCGTCGGTATCGACGTGCACGTGTGCCCGCTGGTCAATGGCGTGCAGCCGCATGTCGGCGGCGTGGTCGCTATGGGCAGCAGCACAGTGCTCATCGGCGGTGCACCGGCGGCTCGCATGGGCGATTCCATCACCGAACCCGGCGGACCCAACAGTATCGCTCAGGGCGCGACCACCGTGCTCATCGGCTGAGGACATCATGGGAATCACGCGCGAACTGCAGGATGCCGACAAGCAGAAGACCTGGATGGGCCGTGGCTGGTCCTATCCGGTCATGGTGGATCCGCTTACCGGCGACATCGCCATGTCAGTGTACGAGGAGGACATCCGCCAATCGTTGCGCATCATCCTGAGCACCGCGCGCGGCGAACGCGTGATGCGTCCGGCCTTCGGCTGCGGCATCCACGAACTGGTTTACGACGTGCTCGACACGGCGCTGGTCACGCGCATAGAGGCGAGCGTGCGCGAGGCGGTCCTGCGCTATGAAGCGCGCATCGAGCTGCTCGAAGTATCGGTGGACACCAGCAACTTCCTGCGCGGCCACCTGGTGGTGCAGATCGAGTACCGTGTCCGCCAGACCAATCAGCGCGACAACTTGGTCTATCCCTTCTACTTCCGCGAAGGCGGACTGGGTGTCCGTGATGGAGGCAACACGTGATCGATCCGCCGGACTACGAAACGGCGCGACGCGCGCACTTCGAGCGCGAACTGCGCGAGCGCGCGCGCGTGTGGCTGCCTGAGTGGCAACCGCGCGATCGCGATATCGATCTTGCTGGCGCGGTCTTCGGCATCACCGCACGCCTCGCGGGCGAGGTGGCGCAACGTCTGAATCGGATTCCGGAGAAGAACTTCCGCGGCTTGCTGCATTGGTTGGGCATCCGTGGTGAAGCGGGGCGCGCAGCGCGCGTTCCTGTGGTGTTCGAGATGACAGCCGGCGCGGATGCGGTGCGCGCCGAGCGCGGTGTGCAGGTCCAGGCAGCGGGGCTGGAAGAGCCGGTGGTGTTCGAAACCGTCGAGCCCATGACGGTCACGCCGTCAGTGGTCACGTCCCTGCTCGCGACGGATCCTTCGGTTGACGCGTATTTCTCCGCGCCTCCCGGATTGCTGAGTCTCGATCTCCCGCAGGGACAGCTGGACAGCTGGGGCGTAGTGGTCGATGCGCCCGCGAGCAGCCGCAAGTTGCAGCTCGACCCGCCAAGCGGACTCACACCGGGCCTGGTACTCGAAAGCGAAGAACCATCGCCACGCCAGTTCACAGTGCTCGCCGTGGCGGACGGGCTGTGCGAAATCGATCCGGCGGTCGGCGAGGAGCACGATGAAAACACGGGTGGATTGAAGCAGGGCGGTCGCTCGCTTCCGGCCAACACGAGAATGAAGCGCGTGAAGGCTTTCGCGCCTTTTGGCGGCACGGCCCGCGACGCCCAACAACATGCGGTCTACATCGGCGCCAAGAAAACGCTGGACATCGAAGCCAAAGCGGTGCTGTCGCTGCTGGGCTGGGAAGAGCTCGCCGGCTACCAGTGGTCGTTCTGGGGCAAGGTCAACGACTCCGACAAGCCCGGCTGGATCAACATGGACTGGAAGCTGACGCAGCGGCAAACGAAAGTGCTGCTCAAGCCCCGGGGCAAGATCGAAGAGACCGAGATCAACAAGATCAAGAGCCGCTGGCTGCGCGGCTTGTGCAAGTCGCTGCCGAACGAGCGCGAGCCGCGATCGCTCGTGCCGCTCAAGGTATTCATCAACTGCGATCCCGATGAACCGTCACCGCCGGTCGAAATCGAAGGCGTGGCCAACGCTGCACCGCTGGTACTGAACACCGAGTTCTACCCATTGGGTCGTGAGCCTCGGTTGTTCGACGCCTTCTACCTCGGAAGCAGGGACGCCTTCTCCAAGCCGCGAGCGCGAGTGACCGCGCATTTCACCTTCGGCGACGCCTGGAGCAGTCCGCCCGCCGCCGCCACGAACACCAAGGCCGGTGCTGGCAATCCAATCCGACACGCGCTGTTCGCAGTCGGCATGGACAGTGCTCTGCGCGTCGTCGAAGTCGTCGAGATCAACAATGACTCCACGGTGAAGTTCCACAGTCCGCCACAGCCACCGGATGGCGCCGGACACTTCTTGAAACTGCGTGCTGGCGCGCGCCCCGGTGTGTGCCATCAAGGCGACACCACGCATGCAAGCGTGTTCGCGGGAAAAGAGGTGTGGTTGTGGAAGTCCCAAGACGACAAGTTTCCGGAAGGCTCGTGGGAGCCACTGGGGAGGCCAGTCGATCAGACGCCCACCAATGGCAACCGCGACCAGACCTTGCTGACCCGCAATGGCGCTGATACCGCGCTGTACGTGTACGCGCTGGTACAGGGAAAACTTCTCCGAAGAGAGTCGGTCGCGGGCGCAGAGTGGCAGCCGCAGTCGGTCGCGATCTCTACCGTGCGCATCGAGCTGGCGAGTGTTGTGCCGCTGGTCAACATGGATGCGGCCGCCGGAACGCCTCACGACCAGGACGGCTTGTTGGGCGTGGGTGCGGACGGCCGCCTGTACCTGCGGGATGGTGTCAGCACATGGACTGACATCACGCCGGCTGGCTACCGCGCCGACACGCAAATCTATCCATCGTTTTTCCAACTGCCTGGCTCCGCCTCGCGCCGCGTGATCTTCGCCGTCAAGACCCAGGACACGCCGGCCCTGCACATGCTCGTGCAGTTGGATCCGGCCGGCGTGGTTCCGATCAAGCAGTCGGAGGACATTCAGCTGCGGGGGACTGCGATCGAGGTATTCGCTCGCGGCACCGCCGTAGTCACCGCGTTCACGCTCGTGAACGCGGGTGTCGCCAGTCCCGCGCAGTGGGACCCGAACAGCACGGTGAGTTCGCGTGTCGTACCGATCGGTCTGCCGCCCGGGCCCGGCGACCTGACACAGGGTCCCGCCCGCGCCGGAGCGCGCCTGATGTTTCCGGGCTCACGCGGCGTCTTGCGTGTGATGACCTTCGATGCCTCGGCGCACGCTGACGATCCCAACGCGACAGTGTTCTCCGCCGCGCTGCTGGAGAGTTCCGCCAATCTGGTCAGCACGGAAAAGTATCGTCTGGACACCACGCCCGCCGAACCCGAGGAGAAGCAGGTCGCGGTCGTCGAAAGGGAAGTCGTGCTGGAGGAGAACCGCGGATTCGCTCTCATCCTCGATGACGCAGGTGTCACCACGAACGACCGCGCGGCCGTCGCGCTCTATCGAGACCAGAATCCGACCTTGTTCACCGGCACGATCGATAGCCAGGACCGGCTGCGGATCGCGTCGACGGACACGATCACCGACGTCGGCATGATGGTGTTCATCAACTGGGTCGATGCCGGCGTGGCCCATGATCGCCTGCTGCGCGTGCTCGCTCGCAGTGGCGACCGGATGGTCCTCGGTGTGTCGTTCCCGGCCGCCGCGAGCACAGTGCAGTACGTCCCCGTCGACAAGGTCGCTGACCTGACCGCGACGTTGCGGCCGGCACTCGAGGTGGACGCAAAGTTCGGCGGCGCCAACGCCACTTTCACGTTTCCCGACCTGGAACCAGTGCGGCAAAAATTCCTGGTCGGCGCCCCCCACGCCGACGCGACAAAGCGCTGGGTGGTATTGCGCGAAGCCTGGAGCGACGCGCCCGATGGGCCGGCGAAGATGAGCGCGGACGCTCTCAACGTGCACATCAAGGACGGGCAGCCGCCTCGCGGCAACAACCCACTGCTCTCCTGGGAGTTCTGGGATGGCAGCAGTTGGTGGCGCATTCCCGGCTTGACGGATAGCACCGACAGTTTCGTCACGAGCGGCGACGTTGAATTCTGCGTTCCGGAGAACATCGCCGAGACAGAGGTGGCCGGCCGCAAGAATTTCTGGGTCCGCGCGCGTCTGCTGGGCGGCGACTACGGCCGTGAATCCGTGAAGCTGGAGACGGACAGCACCGGCAAGGTGCAGACCGTCACACGCAGCACCGAGAACATCCGCGCTCCATTGGTGAACCAGGCGACGGTGACCTACCGCTTGTGCTGCCCGGTTATCCCCGACAACGTGCTGACGGAAGACGGCGGCGACTTCGTGAATCACAGTGCCGCCAATGCCGAGCCGGACACGAAGATCCGGGCCTTCGTGCCGCTGTCCGTGACTGGCGATCGACGCGCCGTCTACGTGGGTTTCGACGCGCCACCTGGCGCGCAGTCCATGAGTCTGTTGTTCGTGCTCGAAGAAGGCTCGCACTTCGACGCCTATCCGTTGCGCGCAGAGATGCGCCGCGCGAATGGCTTCGAGCTCATCGATTGCCAGGACGCCACCAGAGGGCTCAGCGAGACCGGTATCGTCAAGCTGCAGTTCGAGGCGCCGCCGCTCAAAGTGGGCATGTTCGGCCGGTCGCAACACTGGGTGCGCTTGTTGCCCAGAGAGGGATTCGACCCGGAAAAGTGGCTCCCGGTGATTCGCGGTGTGTATGCGAACGCGGCGATTGCCGAGGCGCATGAGACTCAACGCAATGAAATGCTGGGCTCCTCGGATGGCCGGCCTGGCCTGCGCGTGACGCTTGCGCGCACGCCCGTGGTGCAAGGCAGCCTGGTCGTGCGAGTTCGGGAGCGGCTATCGGACGAAGAGATCGAGGAGCTGCTCAAACACGACGCGAGCAGCGTCGTCACCAGACTCGCCGAGCGTGAAGGCCCGTGGGTACTCTGGAAAGAGCGTACGGACCTTCTGAGCAGCGGTCCGGGCGAGCGCGTATTCGCCTTCGAGGACGACACTGGTGACATCACCTTCGGCGACGGCGTGCACGGCATGATTCCGCCGGTGGGGCGCGACTGCATCGTCGCCGAAAGTTATCAGCGGGGCGGTGGCGAGGTCGCGAACCAGGTGACCCGGCGCACCGCGGCCAGTCTCATCACACCCCTGCAAGGCGTCGAACGCGCGGCTTTCGCTGGCGACGCCATCGGTGGATCGAAACCCGATGACGCCGAACGCACGCTACGCCTCGCACCGGATCGACTGAGCCGTCGCGAGCGCCTGCTTACGCTCGCGGACATCGAGCGCGCGGCGCTCGAATTCTCGGTGGACGCGGCCCAAGCGTCCGCACGTCGCGCGGCGGGCGGCGTCGAGTTGCTCCTGGTGATGAGCGGGTCCGATCCGCTGCCATCCGCCGACCTGCGGCGTGGCCTGGCGAGGAAGCTCGCCGGGCGTGCGTCGCCTGATCTCGCGGTCGCGGGCGCAATCCGGGTGCGGAGGCCGGACGTTCTGCCCATCAAGATCAAGGTGCGGCTCAACGTCGACGATCTTGCGGACGCCGATCAGGTTCGCACCGATTGCGAGCAATGCATCGTTGCGCTGTTGAATCCACGCGACGGCGGCTTCGATCGCCAAGGGTGGCGACTCGGCGTCTTGCCGAATCAGACCGACATCGCTGCATGCATCGAAGACGTGAAGAACATTGCCGCGCTTACGAGTATCAACATCGAGGCGGCTCGCGTCAGCGCCACACATCTGGTTCGGCTTGCGGATGACGATCTGCGGATCGAGATCGATCTGTCGCCGGAGGCGGTCGCATGAGAGACCTGCGCCTCAAGCTGGACAATCTGCAGTTCGACGAACTGGCGCAGATCGCGCGCTCGCAGATCCCGTCGCTGGCGCCGCGCTGGACCGATCACAATGTTCATGACCCCGGCATCATGCTCACCGAGTTGGTGGCGTGGATCGCGGACGCACAGATCTATTCACTGGGCCGTGATCGCCGTGACGAGCGTCGCGCGTATGCACGACTCATGGGTATCCAGTCGAGCGGCCCGATCGCCGCGCAGGGACATCTCTGGCCCGATCGCGCACTCACCTTCGATCCCGCGCGGCCCGTCTCTTGGGCGCGCGGGACCGTCGTCGATGCGCGCAACGTCTGTTCCGTCACGCGCAGCGACGCACCGATATTCCACCCATCCGCATCGCTGTACCTGACGACCTGCAAACTCTCACGCTTGCTGGCGCGCGCCGAAGAGGGGACGGAGACGGACCTGACGCGCGTGAACGAGCATGGTGCCGCGGAATTCAGGCCGTTCGGTGTCGCGCCAGGACGGACTGCGCGTCTGCGCCTGGAATTCTCGGGCGGCTCGAACGGCTCAACGGCGCCAACGTCGAGCCGCGCCCAGCTCGCCATCGGCTTCGAAGTCCCGGATGCGCAGAGTTCAGCGTCGGCGCCGCGAGCTTCACGGCTGCGTGCGCGCCTTATCGATGCCCAGGGCTCGCACGATCTGACTATCGCCGCCGATCACACTGACATGTTCACGCGCACTGGCGTGTTGCTGCTCGACATCGATCCGCGAGCCATGGCTGTCGACGACAGGTTTGCGCTTGAGATCGACTGCCCTAGCGGCCGGTGGCTGGTAACTCCGCGGGTCACGCGTATCTCGCCGAATGTTATTCCCTTGCTTCAAAGCGAGCACCTCGAATGGCTCGATGTCGGCCTTGGCCACGGGGTACCTGATCAGGAGCTGAAGCTGCCCGTGCCCGGCTTGCAGTTTGACGAGGCACACCGCGTCGCGGTGCGCGCGCTTGATGGCGGCGCGTGGCATGAGTGGGAGAAAGTCGAAGACTTCGAGAGATCCGGCCCGGAGGATCGTCACTTCCATGTCGACGTGGACCACGCGACGCTGCGCTTTGGCAATGGCTTCAATGGCCGCGCGCTGGAGAATGGCGCACCGGTGCAGGCCACCTACGACGTGTCGCAGGGACTCAAGGGAAATCTGGCCGCCAGCATGTTGTGGACGGTGAGCGGCATCCTCGGCGTGTACGGCACCAACATCGCAACGATGTCCGGCGGCATGGATGCGCAGCTCGATCGTGATCTACAGATCGCAGCGCGTGAAACGCTCAAGCAGTCGCGACCCATCGTGTCATCAGCCGATCTCGAAGCAGCGGCATTGGCTTGTAAAGATCTGCGTGTGAGCCGTGCCCACGAGCTACTTGCGCCCGCCGGTAGCCGGCGAGTCGCGGGAGAGCGCCGATTGCTGGTGCTTTCCGATCATCGCGACGACGTCGCGCCAGCTGCATACGAGCCGGACGCGTGGCTCCAGGAGATTCATTCGCGACTGGCTCCGCGCCTGCCCGCCGGTCAGCGTCTGGTGATGGTCAGGCCGCGGTACGTCGAGATCGGCCTGCGTGCCCGCTTGGTGGCGTCGCCGCGACTCGACGTCGCGGAACTCGCAACGCAGATTAGCAAGTACATCGCCGGACAGCGCTTCGCCTTGCTACCAGCTTCAGGCATCACCGCGTGGCAGCTCGGAACCGCGCTGACCAAAGTCAGAGTGTCCGCGTGGCTACGAAAGTTCGCCGGCATCGCTCGCGTGCTCGAACTCGACCTGTTTGCCAACGGACAGCCCGTGAACGAAGGCGTGGACATCCAAGGGGCCGCTCTACCGTTGCTTCGACTGTCGCCCGGCGACATCAGAGTGTTGCGCTCCGACGATCCGGAGGCCAGATGAGCACTGCGCCACCGCGCGAGTACCGATTCGCGACAGCGGAGCATTGGCGCCGCGGCTTGCGATACCGCTTCGATGCAGTTGGCGACACCCTGCGGTCCGCGCCGACCTTTCATCTCATCGCCAGCATCTGGGATCCCACTCCCACAAGTGCCGTCGCGACCGCGCCGGATGACGCGGTGTTCTGGCGTGTCTTCGAATCGGCGGATGCGACTCAGAGCGAACGTGTGTGTATGCGGCGAGCCTTCGGCGAGTCTGCGCGCGAGCGTGATTCGATCGAGCTGATCGGCGCGCTGCGCGCAGGGCGTCGCTGGGTTGTGGATCGCAACCATTTCTGGACATTCGCGTCACCCGAGGCGTCCCTCGTGCGCCTCAGTCGCAGCAACTTGACGGTCGACCTGGAGGTCGACCTGGCACACGCTGCCGCGCAGGCGCTGGAGGACGATCTCGCAAAGGTCGAACTGCTCGACATCGCCAGCGACATGCGCTGTGGAGTGTGGACGCTGCTGCGGATCACTGCGCGCGCTGGTCAACCGCCGCGTCATCTCGTGGCCAATCTCGATGTGCGTGGCTGCTGGGTACGTCACTGCTGCTTGCCTGCGACTTCGCGCGCGGCCAGCCAGATCGCGGTCACTCGTCATGGCGCCACGCTGGTGGTACTGAGAGAAGAGGGCAGGTTGCTCGAGCTCTTCGACGCGAACACCTGCAAGTTGTTTCGCAGGGTCGCGCTCACGGGATTTGATTGCTGCTGGGCCGCGACTCGATTGGCCAGCGATGGCCGTCAGCGCATTGCCCTGGCCGGTGGCGCGGACGGAAAGTCCGATCAGGTCTGCGCATTCGATGGCGACGGTGATGTGTTGCTGCGGCCGCAGGGCGCGGGCGATGCGGTCTGTGATATCGCCGTTCATCGCGAACGCATCTGGTTGGCCACAGCAACCGGCTTGCGTCTGTTGGAGTCCGGCGCTGGAGAGGGCGCGGCTCGCGAATCGGAAAGCATCTTCATGACGTCGGTGCTGGAGTCGCCGGTCACCGCGGAAGGTCGCGGATGGCTGCGAGCCGAGCTGCTGCTCGAACTACCGGCGGAGGGCAGCATCGAGGTTGAGTTCGCCGGCATAGATGATCCGGACCTGCTTCGCCGCGTACGTGATGTGCTCGCCGACGGCGCCCGCTCGGCGGACGATCGCCGACTCGAAACCTGGAATCAGTTCGATCCGACAGCGGTGCGCCGATACGTGTTCAGCGGCGCGCAGACGCCCGATCTGCCGGTAGCCATTCCTATTTTCGAGACCGACGCGCGCTGGCTGGTGCTCGCCATACGCGTGATCGCTCCGCCGTCAGCCAGCGCTCCAGTGGTGCACTCGCTCGTGGTTCGATACCCGGAGCGTTCGATCGCCGAACACATCCCGGCTATCTACCGCAACCGTAGCGAAGATCCGGGCGGCTTCATGCGCCGGCTGCTGGGCGTGCTCGAATCGACGACTCAACGTGTGGAAGCGCGCATCGCTGGCATCGGCCGCAGTCTCGATCCGCAATTCGCAACGTCGAAGATGCTCGACTACCTCGCGTACTGCCTCGGCATACCCTGGGACGAAAGCCTCGACGAGACGGCACGACGGCGCCTGCTCAGCAGTGCCCCGGTCATCTTGCGGAATCGAGGCACGCGCGCAGGGCTTCGAGAGTTGCTGCGCGCAGTGCTCGGCACCAACGCGCGGATCCTCATCGCCGACCTCACAGTGGACCATGAAGTGACTCGACTGGGTGGCGGTGGCTGTCGTGGAGCACGACTACCGTCATTGCTGTCCGGACAGAGGCGGGGCACCTCGACACTGGGCGAGAAGGCGGTGCTCGGCGTGGCGAAGCTGCCCACGCAGGAAACCCGGCCGACAGCACTGGATCCCTTGCGCACGATCGTGCCCACCGTGCGGATCGACATCACCGCATCTCGCGAGGTGCGCGCGAAGCTGCAGCCGTTGCTCGGGAACTTGCTACGCCAATACCTCCCGGCGGGAGTCGATACGGTGCTTCGTTGGCATACGGGCGCGGTCAGCGCCGCCGATGAGTGGGCGCTGGTGCTCGATGACCCGGCACCGGCGCGACTCGGCGCGGATCAGCGCCTGGGTTACGCGCGGCTCGGCGGCGACACGGACATCGTCTTGCAATAGATCCGGATTCAAGGGGATCGAAATGAACAAACGGGAAACGCAACACGCTAACCAATGTCAGGGCGAGGAATGCCCCTCTGGAATGCGCAATCGCTACTTCCGCCGAAAAACCCTGGGTGCCACTGAATTCCGGGTCGAGCAGAACTACTTCCTGCAGCGACGCCGAATCATCAATCGCAGCGTGCATGGCTGGGGCGTCGTGGGCGGATTCAGCATGCCGCAGCCCGGCGATGGACACGTGGGCCCGGGGCTGGCCTTCGATCGGCACGGTCGCGAGCTGCTGCTCTGCGAGGCAGTGAAAGTCGACGAGCGCAACACTTTCGTCGTCGATCCGGCGAAGCCTGGCGAGACGCGGCCTCTGCGCCAAGCCGCGCCCGGAGTCTATCTACTGCGCGCGCACTACGCTGAACGCGCACTCGGTGATGCCGCGCTGGATCCCGAGTGCGGTTGCGACACGCCAGAGAAGAATTTCATCTGCGAGACCGTGGTCTTCTCGCTGATGCCGTTGCCAGACGATGATTGCTGTCCTTGCGCCGAAGGGCCCTGCCAACACAAATGCTCCTGTGGCGATGACTGCTGCGGCGCTGGTCGCGGGCCCCATGCCCGCCTGTGTGAGTGGGTCGAGGAAGCTGAAGTGAGCTGTAGCTCGCGCCTGCCATGCCGCTGGCGCCAGTACCAGATCGATCTTTGCGATCCCGTGCCGCTCGCGTGCGTCACCGTCGTGCAGAGCCAGGATCCCTGCAATCCCGTCGGGCTCGGTGAAGTGAAGGACGCCTGCGCTCCGCGGCGGCTGGTGAAGAACAACGACCTGCTCTACGACCTGATCCGCGGCTGCGACCTGACCCACATCGATCACATCAGCTGGGCGGTGTTCCATCGCGGCGAGAGGATGAGCCTCGACGAGCTCAAGTATTTCCTTGGCCCCGGAGTAGTGACCGAGGGCAAGCTGACGTTCGCGCGCACTCTCTTCCGCATCCGCTTCAGCTGTCCGGTACTCGCCGAGACAGTGACGCCGGACTGTTTCGCCTTCCGGGTGACGCTGCGGCATACCGACACAGGGTGGTTCGATCAGCGTGTCGTGCCCGTAATCAAATCCGAATGCGATCCGCCGACAAGTGGCGATCCAGCCAACACCACACGCGCGGTCACGTTGTGCCTGCATCGGAAGCTCTACAAGGAAGTCACTGGCGAGGCCAGCGCGTTCGACCCTCAGGTCAACCAGGAAGCCGTGGTCGAGATCGAGGTGTACGGTGACTACATCCTCGATTGCCGGAACCAGCCCATCGATGCCAACGCGCGAGGCTACGCGCTGCGCAAGCCAAGACCGCCTGACGGCCAGCCGGTCGATGACACGCCGCCCAAGCACCTGGGCAACGGCACGCCGGGCGGCTCATTTCTTTCCATCTTTCACGTCGACATCACCGGCGAGACCGACTCCGGCGATCGAGGTCTGCAGCAATGAACACCAAGAAACTGCTCGCTCACAAGGATGGAGTCGCAACTCTGGTGCGTCCGCTGTACGCGCCCGGACTGCTGCTCGAAGACACCGATCTGACCACGGCCGTCGACTACACACGCAATGCTCTGCAGCTAGCCATGCGCTCACTGTTCGGCTGCGGCGTGATCTGCGGCCTGGAGATCTCGGGCAAATACATCTGCGAGCGCCGCCAGGTGCAGATCATTGTCAGCGCGGGCGTGGCTCTCGATTGCTCAGGCAATCTCATCCACGTGCCCAAGGACGTGACGCTGCTCTATGACCCGAAGTGCGACACGATGAAGCCGGAGTTGTGGGTGGAGGTTTGCTACAGCACCTGCGAATCCAAGCCAGGCAGCACCGCGTGCTCGGAGGAAGACAGCCTCACGACCGTCAATAGGCGCAGCCGCGATGCCTACGCCATTCGTGTCTGGGAGTCCCGTCCGAAATGCGCCTGCGCGTGCCCATCGCAGGACACCCGGAATCCGGATCCAGATCCCAATGATTGCTGTGGCGGCGTTACGGTGACGACGACGGTCGAAACATCTTGCTGTGGACAAGAGCAAACGGCCACGACCACGACCACGACCGCGCCGCCGGCCTCCGCACCCGTCGGTACGCAGCAGCAACAGCAGATACCGCTGCCGGTCTGCGCGTGCTACGAGGACCACAACAACGGCAAATGCGGCTGCGATTGTGGCGGCGATTGCGTGTTGCTCGGCGTGCTGAAGATCCCCTCCGACCAATCCGAGCAGTGGCAGGCGGACCGCACCGCGCGCCGCTTCGTCAGGCCCATGCTCCTCGGTGCGAGAGATTGCTACTGCGAGCAGTGCCAGCGCTGGGATCAGGGAGAGTTCTCCGAATCCAGCTATTCGTATGACTTGATCCGCTCGGATCGCCAGTATGTGGCGAACACGACCGAATCCTTGCAACTCGTGCGCGGCGCGCAGATCTCGCTCGCGGAGAAGCTGAACGTCAGCAGGCAGTCCCTGAGCCGAATTAATGGCGACATCGAGACGCAGCAGGCCGAGATCACGCGTCTGGAGCGAGTGGCGGCGGGCGCGCAAGTACCGGAGCAGGAGAAGAGGGCGGCGGAAGAGGCCTTGCAGCAGGCCCGCAGGCGAATAACCGAACTCAAGGTGCTCAAGGACAAGGCCGATGAGCGGATCGAGGCTCAACAGACGGAGCTAGACCGCGGTGAGAAACGTCTGGTGCGGCTCAGCATCGATAGAAACATCTCCGCGCACCAACAGGAGCTGGCGTATATCGACGAGAGAATCCTGCAGCGCCCTGGCGGTAAGGACACAGTCCTCGCGAAGCAACGCGAAGCCGCGCTGGAGGCGCTCAAAGCCGAGACGGAAAAACTCTCCAAGCTGAAGTGAACTCTCGCGTGCGCGCCGGCAGACGATGAGCTCGCACAAGACAGTCGCCAGGCAAGTTGCGGCTCAGGAGCGGCGGCACGCTCCCAAGCCGGCAGTGCACGTGCACAGGCAGGCCGCGCCGACGGTTCACCGCGCGCAAATGATTCAGCAGCGCCTGGGAAATCAGGGCACCCAGGCTTTCGTTGCGCGTCAATGCACCAGCTGCGACTCGGCGCCGGCGCAGACCGCATCGATGAGCGTGTCATCGCCACACGATCCCGCCGAGCGCGAGGCCACGAGCGTGGCCAGCAGCATCATGCGGATGAGCGCAACCGCGACACCCAGCATCACCTCCGGAGTTGGCGTGCAACGCGCTCCGATGTCCAGTGGCCTAACGTCGGCACCACCCGAAGTCGCGCGAGAGATCACTGCGACATCGGGTGGCACACCGATGAACGATGCACTGCGCGGCTTCATGGAGCCGCATTTCCGCGCCGACTTCAGCAAGGTCCGAGTGCATACCGACGCGCGTGCCGCGCAGCTCAGCGAAGGGCTCAATGCGCGCGCCTTCACGGTCGGCAATCACATCTATTTTGGTGCGGGCGAGTACGCGCCCAACACGGATCAGGGCAAGGAGCTCATAGCGCACGAGCTCACGCACGTCGTGCAGCAGGGCGGTGGCGGCGCGACCGCCGGTGCGCAGATCCAGCGTGAGGAGAAGAAAGGCTGGTTCGAAAGCGCCACCGACTTCGCCGGCGAGATCGGCTGGGGAATCGTCCGCGACTATGCACCCGACCTGGAACCGGTGCTCAAGCGCGGACCTGAGGGCGTTTTCGACTGGCTCAAGGATCGCGCCATGGGCGCGGCCGAAGGGCTGTTCCAGAAAGTCACCGCGCCCGTGCGCGCCATCGAAGGCTTCGGCGCGAAACTGTCGGCGCGTTTCGCGCCCATGGTGACAGCCGTGCAAACCGCGTCCGCTCAGATCGCACGCAACGACTGCACGCCGCTGCGCGATGCCGCCGAGAAGATCGAGAAGACAGCGGCTGCGCTCATTCAGCCTGTCGTCGAGTTCCTGCAGCCGGTGGTCAAGAAGATCCAGGACTTCATGAGCGCCGTGTGGGACAAGATCGGCGCGCCGCTGTGGGAAGCGATCAAGGACTACGCGGCGGAGCAGTGGCGCCAACTCATGTGGCTGTGGGATGGCGTCAAGACCATCGCCAAGTGGATCTGGGGCAAGACCGCGACCTTCCGCGCGATGGCCGAGAAAGCCTGGGTCTGGTTCAAGAACAAGCTCGGCATCGGCGAAGGCCCCGAAGGCGAGGACGGACTGCTGCAGTGGGTCCAGCGCAAGGTCGAAGCCGCGTGGGCGTGGGTCAAGGCGAAGATCGAGCCGTACAAGAATGAACTCATCGCCATCGGCACCAGCGTGGGCGCGGTGGCGCTAGCCATGTCGCCAGCCGGTCCCATTCTGCTGATCGGTGGCGCGGTGTACGGCGCCGTGCAGGCCCTGCGCTGGGTCCATGCGAACTGGGGCAAGGGCAACATCATCGTCACGGCGCGTGTCTACGTCGAGAAGACGCTCATTCCGGGATTGCTTGCGAGCACCAATAAGCTCGGCGCCTCGCTGACCAAGTTCGCCAATTCCATCAGCGGCTCATTGGGCGCGCTGGCGGCCGGTCTGACACGTTCCGTCGGTACGCTCGCCGCATCGGTGCTGCGCTTCGCCGTGAACGCCGTGCAGTGGATCGCCGACCAGGCTCAAGCTTTGGCGGCCTGGGCGACGGACAAGCTCAATAGCCTGTCCACCTGGGTCAGCAACGCCGTGCTGAAGCTGCAAGGCTTCATGAAGAAGGTGCTGACACTGCTGCAGCGCCTGGGCGACGTGCTGATCGACATCTGGTCGCTGCCGATGATGCTGGCGGCCGGTGTCTGGAACGCCATTCCCGCCTGCATCCGCGATCCGATCGTGGACTTCGTCGGGCCGATCATT
This sequence comes from Povalibacter sp., assembly GCF_036735925.1. Lineage (NCBI taxonomy): Bacteria > Pseudomonadati > Pseudomonadota > Gammaproteobacteria > Steroidobacterales > Steroidobacteraceae > Povalibacter > Povalibacter sp. The sequence continues at coordinate 18,915 of NZ_DAINNK010000021.1, read as the reverse complement.
CTGCGGCAGATCGAGATCTTCCAGGAGCTCGCCAAGAACGACGAGGCGTGGCAGCAGACCAAGGCCGACGTCTACCAGATCATTCACCTGGTGTTCGTCAATCGCGATCTGAAGGGTGCGATCAAGGCCACGTTCTATCTCGTCCTGCGCGTGTTCAATCTGCCGCCGGACCTGTTGCGCATCGTCGCCAACAAGGCGCTGGCCGCCTGGGACACCATCAGCAAGGCGCCCATCGCCTTCCTCAAGAACACCGTGCGATCGCTCGGCGTCGGCTTCAAACGACTGTGGAACAACATCGGCGAGCATCTCGAGTTCGGCCTGCAGGAGTGGCTGCTGGGTCCGCTCAAAGACAAAGGCGTCGCTCCGCCGTCGAGCTGGACCGATCCCAAGGCCGTGTTCGGATTCGTGCTCGACGTGCTCGGCCTATCCGTCAGTCACATCTGGGAGCTGCTCGCCAAGCGTTTCAATCCCACCAAGGTGGCCGCGGTGCGCAGCTTCTTCGGCGCCATATCCAAGGCCTGGGACTGGATCAACAAGGCCATCGACACGTCGAAGACGCCGGAGGAGAACACCAAGGGCATCATCGAAAAGGCCAAGGAGTTCGGCAAGACCGTGCTCACCGGCGTGGTCGAGTGGATCGCGGGCAAGGTGGCGACCGAGCTGGCCATCATGGCGGCCGCGGCGGCGGCATCAGCGGGCCTGTCGGAGGTCGTCGACATCGTTCGCCGCATCTACAAGGCGCTAGTGACGGCCGTGAAGTGGGCGCGGCGCATTCTCGACATGATCAACGAGACCTTGGGCAGCGTGCTGCAGATCGCCTCCGGACAAGTGGACGCGGTGGGCGAGAAGTTCGAGAAGATCCTGCATCGTGGCATGCCCGTGGTGATCGGCTTCCTCGCCGACCAGGTCGGCCTCGGCGATCTCGGCACCAAGCTGCGCAGCCTGGTCGAACAGCTGCGCGCCAAGGTGGACGAGGCCATCCTCTGGCTCATCGACAAGATCAAGGCGGGACTCGAAGCGCTGATCAGCGGCGTGAAAACGGCGGTCGGCAAGATGCTCAACTGGTGGAATGCGCGCGACAAGGTCACTATGGCGGAGGGCGAGGAGCACGACGTCTACTTCAAGGGCGACGAGGAAACCGCGGAGCTCATCATCGAGAGCACGCCGCGGCCGCTCGCCGACTATCTCTCCGACTACGTCCGCAACGAGAAACCGGATGACGCAGAGAAGGCCGTGATCCAGCAGATCCGCGACCAGGTGTCGTTCATCCAGAAGACCAAGGGCAAGAAGGGCGACTTCGGCGCGGAGCGCGGCCTGCAGATCCAGCAGGCGTTCGACAAGATCGTGGTGTTGCTCGGCCGGCTCAAGGGCAAGGCCGCTCCGCTGAAGAGCGAAATCGACTGGCCGGCGCAGAAGTCAGGCGACGGCCGGACCATGGTGGCGAAGGTGCTGAGCCTCAACCCCGGCGGCAACGCCGGCAGTACGCCGAGCGACGAATCAGCACTGTGGAAGCAAGTGCGGCGCCGCGTCTGGAAGGGCGGGAACACGCCCATCTACGTGCGCGGCCATCTCTTGAATCACCATCTGCACGGCGGCGGCTTCGCCAAGAACCTGACGCCGCTCATCGGCAAGGCGAACACGCAGATGGAGTCCCGGATCGAGTCCGCGCTCAAGAACGCGATTCTCGGCGAGAAGCGCGTGTTCCGGTTCGAGGTGAACGTGATCTATTCCCAGCCCGCCGGCGAGATGATGCAGTGGGACGACGGCACCTATCCGGAGATGAAGGTCGCCAACCGCGTGGAATGGAAAGCGATCGAGCTGGGGTCCAACGGCAAGAAGGATCTGAAGGGTGCGACTCCCTTGGTGGACAGCGTCGACAACGTGCTGCCCAAGGTCTCGGAAACGAAACTGGTCAAGCCTTGAGGGCGACGGGCCGCGTGCGGCAGACGACATCCATGCGTCGCGGCAGGTTGAGCTTCTCAAGGATGTTGTGCACGTGGTGCTTCACCGTGGCCACGCTGAGGTCGAGCTCGCGCGCGATCTCCTTATTGGAGAACCCGCGACGAATGAGTGCGACCACCTGCTCCTGACGATTGGTGAGCTCGTCAGCGGATTCGAAGTCGGGGAGCGCGCTGCCGAAGAACAGAGCGCGCATAAGTTCGGCCGAGATCTCCGCGGGACAATGCAGGCGCCCGTTGCCGCAGTCGAGCACCGCACGCCGCAGCACTTCAAGACCCGCGTCGCGAGGTACGTAACTGGTGAAGCCACTTCGCCCGCAACGGACGATGGCTTCGCTCTGCTCCTCAAGTCCGAATGCCAGCAGAGACATGCTGGGCCATTCCGCTGCAAGCTCGCGAATGGAGCGGTCGTCGGCAATCTGCGAAATGTCCACCAGCACGACATGACATGGACGCGCGCGGAGTAGTTCGTGCACGACGTGCACGCTGGTCGCAATCTCGACGCTGAGAATACCCGGTTGACCCATCAAGCTGGAGGCAAGGCTCTCGCCCAGCAAACGAACGGGTGTAAGGAGGACGACGTTCATCGCACCCGATTCCGTTCGTTCCTTGTTCTAAACCCGAAAGCGCAACCCAGAAGCGCGATTGACTCGATCTGATCATCGGCACTGCCGTATGGTAAAGGATAGAACTTACTATTCTCGATCTCAAGCTGAAGTTCCAGTGACTCCACCTTGTGGGTAGGTCTCTGCTTCGTGTCACGAGCCGATAACAAATGTCTGAGTCTCGACACGGCGGGGATCTGGGCTTGGGTTCTGCAAGAAAGTCACAGTCGTGCCGGCGCCCAACGGGCTAGTAGGGAGGCGGGGGCTGTTCTATCCGGGCGTAACGAACAAGAAGAGCTAGCGCGTTCGCGCCATCGAGAATTGCTACTGCAATGGCACCGGCTGTTCCCGCGGATTGACTTTTGCGCCCCCTTCGGCCCACTGTTTCCGGCGCACCGCGCGAGAACTTCGGTTCACGGATTCCAAGAGGGCGGCTGTCATGAAGACTGCGAATGATCGCTTCTCGACGACAGGCGAAGGAAACGTTGTCGCAAACTTGTTTTGGCACCTTGATGATCATTTGGGGCGTCATCCGCGTCCCCATCCTGGTTGTTCTTGCCTTTATCGAGCCGTTCGTTCGATTTGTCCTGATTGGAATCGCGATGCTCAGTGTGCTACGCGCTTTCATCTCCAATGGCTCCAGCGCGCCGCCGCCCATCCCATTCTGGGTGATGATGTGCATATCGCTGGGTTGCTTGATGCTCGTCCCGGCCTGCCACTTCCTGCTTCGGCTATTCTCGAAATAGCCAAAAAATTAACTTTATAATCAATTAGATGGATGGAAATATCGGCTTGCACTTTGTCGGGTTTTTGCAAGCACCATCCCATGCGCCGTCGAAGCCAAAAGACATTGCGAGACAGGGTTGAAGCACTGATCGCCCGCAGGGGCGACGATGTCTTTCTGACCCGCGAATTCGCTCGCCTTGGGGGCGAGGACCAGGTCATTCGAGCCTTGCGGGAACTGGTGCGCGACGGTCGACTGATCCGGTTGGGCTACGGTGTGTATGCGTGTGCCGAACGGTCCAGGCTGTCGGGTCGCCCCATCCTGACTGCGCGCGATGGATTCGTTGGCGCCTCACGAGATGCGCTGACCAAGCTCGGGGTCGATTGGGAGACCACCGGACCACCGAAGCAGAGCGGGCATACAACGAAGGCCGGTCGACTCAAGTGCCAGCCAATGCGGTCGTCCGCGTCAAAGGCCGCTTCGCGCGCCGACTCGGCTATGGTGACAACACCCTCGTCGTCGAGCGACGAACGTGACCTATGATCCAGCCGAAGTTCGTGCAGCCCAAGAACACTTCGGTTTCGCGCGTCCCGTACTCATCGAAAAGGACTGGCACATCCTTCGTGCGATGAGCGCGATGGTTGCAACGGACGCAGCTCCGTTTCAGCTCATCTTTTCGGGCGGCACTTGCCTGGCTCGCGCGCACAAACTGATTCGCCGCATGTCGGAGGACGTCGATTTCAAGATCGTGCCCGTCGACACCGCGTCGATCAGCAAGAGTCAGCGTCGCAAACAGCTCGCAGAGTTGCGTGACAAGATCACTGCGCAACTGCAAGCAGCGGGCTTCCCAGTCGATCCTGCCGACAGCGCGCAACTGCGATCCCGTGACGACAACCACTATACGGTCTATCAACTCCAGTATGGATCGCCCGAGGAAGAGGAATCTCCGCTGCGACCTACGATTCAGATCGAACTGAACTACGCGACATTGCGGTTACGCATGCTCGTCGTACATCAACGGAGGCACTGGCGCTTGCTCGAACGGTGTCCGCATCCGTCGAGATGCAATTCAGGCCGCGATACTCGGTCGGGTGAACAGCGATTTGCTGTCGCCTGAAAGGGTGAAGGCTATGACCCGAGAGATGGAACGCTATTACACAGAGCGAATGAAGGCACAGGAATGTCGATCGGCTGAGGCGCCGCTGGTGCTTCACAGCTAGACGCCCGCTTGGCTCGACTGCGCGAGCGGCTTCGCCAGGGCGACCCAGATATGGAACCGGACGAGCTGCGTGCCGCCATCGACAAGGCCGAGGCCAAGCGCCGGGAACTGATGGACTTGAGTTCCGAAACAAAGGATTCGGCGAAAGTGATGAGCATGTTGCCGAAAGCGGCGGAACTCTACCGCCAGCAGATCACGGACGGACTGGATGGCACGCCCGAGGCTGCGGCGAAAGCCCGGACGATCCTCCGAGACATGCTTGGCGAAATCCGGCTCCAACCTGCGGCGGATGGAGGCTTGTGGGCGGAATACGGAATGAACCCCGCAATCCTGTTGAAGGGTGCCGGGTCAGATGGTCGGGGTAGGATTTGAACCTGCGATCTATACGTCGGGAACTAGGAACACGCGCGGTGCTGAGACTTTGGGGTACCGTTGGGGGTATCGGCCCAATTGAACGGTCAAGGCCCAATTGAAGGGCGCTGCGATTCCTTAAGAGTGCGGCTCCTGCTCGGATCGCAGCACAACGATTCGCCCTCGTCCGCACGCGTCAGAAGCATTCTCCTTTGGACGTTGTACGAGCTGGACGTTGTACGAGCAAATTTCCAAGTATTGGCAAAAGACGCATGTGAACTCGCGCTTGTTGTCGGGCTTGGGGTGTGGCGATGATGTGCCCAATGATCAGGTGTCAGGAGCTTGCGCCCCTGGACACGACGGATGGCTGACGTAGTTTCGGGAGATCCAAGGACGTGAACAGCACCTATTTCGGTCTGTTGGCGGAGTTCGGTGAAGCGAATGTTCGGCTGGAGCGCGTTGCGCCGAAGTATTTTGGGCTTAGCTATGACGAGGCCCGTCGGCGAGCTCCGGCTAAGCTGCTTCCGTGCCGTGTTTTCCGACTCGGCGGCCAGAAGTCACCTTGGCTCGTGAGCGCGGCCGATTTGGCGGAGCTGATCGACCGGCAGAGGGAGCGGGCGAGCTAAATTCCGGGCTGTTGGCGGCGTTACAAAGCTCGTGGGCACTTCCGTTTGCTTCAGCGTTTGCAAGCGGGAGATCTCGGGTCTGTTCGGGACGTAGGTTGGTATAGCGCTTGAGCTCGTTCCAGGAATCATGGAGCGTGAATTGGGCCACCTCATGAATCTGGTACCCGCGCTCGAACAGGCGACTGGTGCCCTCGTGGCGAAGATCATGAAAGCGTAGATCCTTGATCCCGAGTACCTTGCAAGCGCGCGTGAACGCAGCACCGACGCTTCTTGAGTCATAAGGAAAGATCAGAGCATTCTCCTTAGCCTGACGCGCAACGATTTCCCAAGCTTCCGGCGTATATTTGAATCGACGGTCGTTGCCTTCCTTGGACGTCGGATGTTTGGCGTTGCGAACGAGGCCGGTCCGTGTTTTCTCGTCGTTGTCTTCGACTTCGAGACGACAGATCTCGGCTTGGCGGCGAGCGGAATGGATGGCGAACCACAGGATGTCGCGCATCGGTATATCGCTGCGACGGTCGCGCCTGCTGAAGTAGGCATCCAGTTTCGCCAGCTCATCCGGCGTAGGACGCCTGTCCCGACGACGGCTCTTGCCGATCAGGCGCAACTCACGACAGGCGTCACGTGCTTCATCTACGACTTCCGGTCGGACAGGGAGTTGCTTGATGCTCCGCGCAGCACGCAGGACGACCCCAATCCAGGTCAGGTCGTTGCTGGCAGTAGCGGGGCCGGCGCCACGCATGCGCCTCAGCCGGATGTGATCGACGAGGGTCGCGGCCGTCAGTGCCAGTGCGTTTTTGGCGCCGAGCGAATGCTTTTCCAGGAACTCTAGTTGCGACTGCTTGGTCCGCTGCCATTTCGACAGTTCCCTGAAATCATCGATATACCAGCGGATGAGACTCTTCAGCGTAGCCTCGCCAAATTGGCTGCGAGCCAGTTCGCCAGGGCTCTCCAGCGCGACTTCTCGAGCCTTGGCCCATTTCTCTGCGGCGGCTCGATGCATGAAGGTTTTTGCTTCGCTGTGAACCACGAGCTTGCCTTTGCGCAAGCGAATCTGGGCCGTGTAACGCAACGTCCCGTCAGATTTGCGGCGTGGCCGGATGGTGGCCATACAATGTCCTGCACTTGGAGGGTACAAGCTATTCTTGTCACCTCTTTGTACCCTCCGCAACCCACGAATCACGCCAAACCCGCAGGAATCCCGCACAAAAGCCAATGACGGAAAATGCTATAAAAACAGGTGATTTCTGCGAAAAACCTAGTCTTTCGCTGGATCGGCGCATCAGCGTCGCGCCGATGATGGACTACACAGATCGTCACTGCCGTTACCTGCTGCGGCTGCTGAGTCCGTCTGCGCTTCTCTATACCGAGATGATCACCTCGGCTGCGATCGTTCGTGGCAATGCAGAACGGTTGCTGGCCTTCGATGCAGCAGAGCATCCGGTGGCGCTGCAGCTGGGAGGCAGTGATCCGCGCGAACTGGCGGTCGCGGCGAAGGTCGGGGCGGACGCCGGCTACGACGAGATCAATCTGAATTGCGGCTGTCCCAGCGACCGCGTGAAGAGCGGGCGCTTCGGCGCCTGCCTGATGGGAGAGGCGTCACTCGTTGCCGATGGCGTCGCAGCGATGCGTGCTGCGGTCGATGTGCCGGTGACGGTGAAATGCCGCATCGGCATCGATCCTTCGCCATCGCCCGGGATGGACGAGTACGAATTCCTTTGCGACTTCGTGCGGACTGTCGCTGCTGCACGATGCGACGTGTTCATCGTGCACGCCCGGCGCGCGGTGCTGAATGGATTGAGTCCCAAGGAGAATCGCGAGATTCCGCCGCTGCGCTACGACATTGCTGCGCGATTGCGTGCGGATTTTCCTGCGCTGACTTTCGTCGTGAACGGCGGCATACGCACCGTGGAGGAGGTGCGCGTGCATCTGCGGAATTTCGATGGCGCGATGATGGGGCGCGAGGCCTATCACAATCCGTACATCCTGGCGCAGCTGCATCATGCACTGATCGACCCGTCGTGGCCGCTGCCGTCGCGCGAGGCCGTTGTCGAGCAGTACGCGCAATACTGTCGCGCTCGCATTGCCGAAGGACATCGGCTGCGCACGATGGTGCGCCACATCCAGGGGTTGTACGCGGGACTGCCGAACGTGCGCGCGTGGCGGCGCTTTCTCTCCGAACAGTCGGCGCAGCCGGCAGCCAATGCCGACGTGCTGATGGAGGCGCTGCGGATCGTCGCCTGATCCGCCTCACTCCGTCTTGATGGGCAAGCGCCCGAAGTCTCCCTGTTTTGTTGCAGCCAGCCACGCCGCGACCGCGAAGGCGGCAACCGACTGATCCAGCGTCTTCGCATCGATCTTCGCGAGCGTGTCGTTCGTGGTGTGGTGAATGTCGAAGTAGGTCGTGGCGTCCAGCGACAGATCCAGTACCGGCACGCCGGCTTCGCGAAGCGGTCTGAGATCGGAGCCGCCCGACGCGGCATTAGTGCCGCCGTTTTCGATGCCCAGCGGCTCCAGCAATGGGTGTATCTGCGCGATTGCCGAGACCGCTTCTGGGGAGACGGACGAGTCGATCCTCCATACCGGGCCCTGGCCGAGATCGGCCTCGAATGCAGCGACGTGGCGATTGATTTCCTCGCCGATCTGGCGCGCATATTCGCGCGCGCCGGACAGGCCGAATTCTTCGTTGGCGAACAGCACCACGCGGATCGTGCGTGCCGGCTTGCGGTCGAGCCGGCCGATCAATCGCGCCGCTTCGGTCACGATGGCGATCCCTGCGCCATCGTCGACCGCGCCCTGGCTCAGGTCCCACGAATCGAGATGCGCGCCGAGCAGGACGATTTCATCTGCACGTTCGCCGCCGGGAATTTCGCCGATGACGTTGGCGGACCAGTCCGGCGGCAGTTCGCGTGCGGTGGAATGCAGCCGCATGCGGACCGGTTTGCCCGCGGTGACCTGACGTGCGAGCAGATCGGCATCGGGGTTGGAAAGGGCGAACGCGGGAATGCGCGGTGCATCCGTGCGATAGGACAATCCCCCCGTATGCGCGATGCGATCGGTCGATGTACCGACGGAACGGATGACTACGGCGACCGCACCCAGATCGGCGGCGATACTCGGACCCTGCGAGCGGATGCTGACGGTCCGGCCATAGCCGCTCGCATCGCGCGTGCGTTCCATGCGCTGGTCGATGAAGACGATCCTGCCTTTGACTGCGGCAGGCGACAGGGCCTTCAGCGCATCCAGCGACTCCACTCGTTGTACCGCTGCTTCGATGCCTTCCTCCGCAGTACCGACGCTGCCGCCGAGAGCAGCAACCACCAGCGATTGCGGGAAGGGCGTGAGGATCGATGCCTCGGCACTACCGCGAACCCAGCGCGGCACGAGCACGTCCTGCGCACGCACGAGGGAGAATTCGAGCGCGCCGAGTTTGTTGAGCGCCCAGCGGACCGCGGCGGCATCGCCCGCGGACCCCGCGAAGCGCGGCCCGACCTCGGTGACGAGGGAGCTGACATGTTCGTAAGCCCGGGTCCCCGCCATGGCGCGATCTCGCAGGGTCGCTGCTGCTGCAAGATCCTGCTCTGACCAGTCGGCAGCGAGGGACGTTGCGGGAGCGAGGGCGAGACCGGTCAGAATCGCTGCAAAACAGGGAAAAAAGCGGGTTCGGGCGATCATCAGCGGAACTCCGGAATGCTAGCGGCCGTTCGAACCGGCGAGCTTATGTAGCGTTGTGTATATAATGCCAGCGCCACCCGGCGGGCTGCGGGGTGGCTCAATACGAACGAAGGAAGGGGTCTGTTGCGAGAGCAGCAGAGCCGCGGATCCGCAGAGGTTTGGACACCAAGAGGTCATGGGCAAAGACATCGAACTGGCCATTCTGTTCGCCGATGTCGTCGGCAGCACCCGGATCTATGAAGTCATGGGCGATCTGCGCGCCCGCGACATGGTGCTGACCTGCGTGGAGATCATGCGTTCGGCCACGGAACAGAATCACGGCACCGTGATCAAGACCATCGGCGACGAAATCATGGCGACGTTCCCGACCCCGAACGACGCCGTGAATGCCGCCAGCCGCATGCAGCACGACATCCGCACGCATTCCGGCCTCAAGGTGGAAGGTCAGCCCATTGCCATCCGCATCGGCGGTCACTTCGGTCCGGTCGTTCTCGAGAATCGCGACATCTTCGGCGCCGCCGTGCACACGGCGAATCGCATGACCAGCCAGGCCAAGGCCGGTCAGGTCATGATTACGAGCGCGATGGTGGAACTGCTCGCGCCGGAATGGCGCTCCGCGGTCCGGCAGATCGACGTGGCCACGCTGAAGGGCAAGACCAGCGAGGACGAGCTGTTCGAAGTCCTGTGGCAGAAGGAAGACGCGACCAGCATGCTGCCGGCGATCGCGCTCAGCGCCGCCGTGTCGCGCGAGAAGCAGCGGCCGCGGCGTCTGCACCTGAAATTCCTGGGGCAGGACCTGCTCGTCGACGATGCGCGCAGCAACATCACCATCGGGCGCGCCGAGGAAAACGACGTCGTCGTCAAGGGCAACCTGATTTCGCGCCTGCACGCGCGCATCGAATTCAGCCGGGGAAAGTTCCTGCTGGTGGATCAGAGCACCAACGGCACCTTCGTGACCACGAAGGAGGGCGAGGAAGCCTTCGTCCGCCGCGACAGCATGCAGCTCAAGGGCGAAGGCATGATCGGCTTCGGCCGGGTGCCGGAGAACGGCTCGCCGCTGACGCTGCGGTATGCGTGTGAAGAGTAGTTGCTGCCTGTAGGTC
>NZ_DAINNK010000021.1:0-8554 GCF_036735925.1 Povalibacter sp. | reverse complement strand
ACAGTCAAAAGAGGCCGGCTGAAGCCGGCCCCACAGGCAGATTTAAAGAACCCTATCCGAGTTTCGCCGCCACGCTGCGCTGTTCCTCGCGCAGTTTCTGCGGCACCCGACCCTGGAATTCATCGAGATACTTGTTGATGGCGTCCATTTCCTGGCGCCACGCCGGCAGGTCGACGGACAGCAGCGTGTGGAGCGTGTCCTTGTCCAGGTCGATACCCGAGACATCGAGATCTTCCGGCTTCGGCAGGTAGCCGATGGGCGATTCGATGGCATCGGCCTTGCCGTCGCAGCGGTTCGCGATCCACTGCAGCACGCGCAGGTTTTCGCCGAAGCCCGGCCACATGAACTTGCCGTTCTTGTCCTGGCGGAACCAATTGACGTGGAAGACGCGCGGCAGCTTCTTCGCCTTGCTTTCGAAGGCCAGCCAGTGATCCCAGTAATCGCCGAAGTTGTAGCCGCAGAAAGGCTTCATCGCCATGGAGTCGCGACGCACGACGCCCATCTGTCCGACCGCAGCCGCCGTGGTTTCCGAGGCCATGCCGGCGCCGACCAGCACGCCGTGCGCCCAGCTGCGGGCTTCGTAAACGAGCGGTGCGACTTCGCGGCGGCGACCGCCGAAGAGGATGGCGGAGATCGGCACGCCTTCGGGTGCTTCGGCGAGCGACGAATAGATCGGATTCTGTTTCGCCGAGACGGTGAAGCGCGAGTTGGGATGAGCCGCCGCACCCTTGCCGCTGTAGGGTTTGCCCTGCCAGTCGGTGACGGGCGTGCCGCCTTCCAGGCCTTCCCACCAGGGCTGGTTGTCGGCCGTGAGCGCGACATTGGTGAAGATCGTGTCGCGCTGGATCATGTCGTAGGCGTTCTTGTTGGTCTTGCGGTTCGTGCCCGGCACGACGCCGAAGTAGCCGGCCTCGGGATTGATGGCGCGCAGCTGGCCTTCGCTGTCGACCTGCATCCAGCAGATGTCGTCGCCGACCGTCCAGATCTTCCAGCCGGGCATCGATTCCGGCGGCACGAGCATGGCGAGATTGGTTTTGCCGCAGGCCGACGGGAACGCCGCGGCGACGTAGTGCGTGCGGCCTTCGGGGCTCTGCATGCCCATGATCAGCATGTGTTCGGCGAGCCAGCCTTCGTCGCGCGCCTGCCAGCTGGCGATGCGCAGTGCATGGCACTTCTTGCCGAGCAGGGCATTGCCGCCGTAGCCCGAGCCCACGCTCTTGATGGTGAGTTCTTCGGGGAAGTGCATGATGAAACGGCGTTCGGGATCGAGATCGCCGACGGAATGCAGGCCCTTCACGAACCTGCCTTCACGCTCGATGCGCTTCAGGGCCTGCTCGCCCATGCGCGTCATGATGCGCATGTTGACCACGACATAGGGGCTGTCCGTGATCTCGACGCCGCAGCGCGAATAGGGCGAATCGATCGGCCCCATGCAATAGGGCACCACGTACATTGTGCGGCCGCGCATCGCGCCTTCGAACAGGGAGTCGATCTTGCGATGCGCTTCCGCGGGGTCCATCCAGTTGTTGTTGGGACCGGCGTCTTCGCGCGAGCGGGTGCAGACGTAGGTCAGGTGTTCGACGCGTGCGACGTCGGAGGGATTCGAGCGGTGCAGGTAGCAGTTCGGGTGGGTCTGCGGATTGAGCTTGATAAGATCGCCGCTGGCGACCATCGCTTCGATCAGTCGGGAGTTCTCGACGTCCGACCCGGTGCACCAATGGATCGAATCAGGCCTGGTCAGCCGTGCGACTTCTTCCACCCAACTGTTCAGCGACGCGTTCATGCTCATATCGACGCAAACCTCCGTACCGTGGCCGCCTGACAGGCGGTTCTGCAAGCTGCAGCGAGAAATGGACGCGGGATTATACCGGGCGACTACGCTGGCATTGAACGGACTTCTGCACTAATCGCATTCGAGCTTATGTCCATGATTTCCGATGACTCGCATCGCGACCGGTTGTCCCGGTCCGCAGACCGACACACCCCATGAGGCGGATGTTCCGCGGGACAGCGCTGGACAGCCTGCGAGTTCGGACCGTGTGCTGCACGGTTCTTTGCCTGCTCGCGGCCGTGCCCCAGTCGCAGCCGCGGGCGGCGGACAACGTCGATATTTCGCTGGTCGCCGAAGTGCGCGAGGAGATTGCTGCACCCGGCGGCCGCAGGATTTCCAGGCTCGTACCGGCCGCCAGCATCGAACAGGGGCAGGAGATCTTCTATACCGTGCGCGTCCGCAATGCCGCGAACGTGCCGGTGGGCGACATCGAGGTCGTGCAGCGCATTCCCGAGAACACGGTCTACGTTCCCCGGTCCGCGACGGGTCCCGGCGTGGAGGTCTTTCTGTCCGCCGACGGCGGCCGGAACTTCGGCAAGGAAGGGCAGCTCACCATCGTGGACCAGTCGGCCGTGGCCCTGATGCAGGCAACCTCGCTCGACCCGGCGGCCCTGACCCGTCCCGCGACTGCGCCGGATTACACGCATATCCACTGGCGTCTGCGCAATCCGCTCGCGCCCGGCGCCGTGGCGCTGGTGCGCTTTCGCGCGGTGTTCCGCTGATGCACGACTGGGACGAGCTGTTCGGTGCCGACGGTCCGCTGGCGCGGGCGGTTCCCGGTTTCACGACGCGGCCCGAACAGATCGCGATGGCGACGGAGGTGTCCCGCGCCTTGCGCGCGGGCGGCCGGCTCATCGTCGAAGCAGGCACGGGCACCGGCAAGACATACGCCTATCTCGTCCCGGTCCTGCTCTCGGGCAAGCGCGTGATCGTTTCCACCGGAACGCGCACGCTCCAGGACCAGCTGTTTCGCCGCGACCTGCCGACGGTGGCCGGCGCGCTGGGCCGGCCGGTGCGGGTCGCGCTGCTGAAGGGCCGCGCCAACTACCTCTGTGCGCATCGACTCGAACTCGCCGAACAGCAGGCGGTGTCGCGCGGCCTGCGTCGCGAAGTGGCCATGGCGCTGCCGTACGTGCGCGACTGGTCGCGCATCACGCGCAACGGCGACATCGCCGAACTGGCGCATTTCTCGGAATCGGAGCCGGTATGGCCGTGGGTCACGTCGAATCGCGACAACTGTCTCGGTGCCGAATGCAGCTTCTTCGATCGCTGCCATGTCGTGCAGGCGCGTCGCGAGGCGCAGGCGGCCGACGTCGTCGTCGTCAATCACCATCTGCTGATGGCGGACCTGGTGCTGAAGGAAGAGGGCTTCGGCGATCTGCTGCCCGGCGCGGACGCCATCGTGATCGACGAAGCGCATCAGCTGCCCGATGTCGCCTCGGCATTCCTCGGTTTTGCGGTATCGGGCTGGCAGCTGCAGGCACTGTCGCGCGATCTCGCGATCGAACTGGTGGCCAGCGCGACGCAGGTGGAGGTCGCTTCCTCGTTCGCGCAGACCCTCGAACGACGCATCGTCGATCTGCAGGACGCGCTCGGCACCAGCCAGCAGCGGCACGAATCCAGCCGCTGGTCGAGCACAGTGATCGAGTCGCTCGAAGCGCTGCAGTTCTCGCTGGCGGATCTCAACAAGTCGCTGGCCGGCGCGGCGACCGATCAGCCCGGTCTCGCATCGGTGCGACGACGTGCTGCCGATCTTGCGTCGCGACTCTCGTTACTGCTGGAGCAGGACGGGGAGGCGGCCACGGCCAGCGTCCGCTGGGCACAGATCAATCGCAATGGCGTTTCCTTCCACTATGTTCCGGTCGACATTGCCGAACAGCTCGGCGCACTGATCGGCCAGCATTCGAGTGCGTGGATCTGTACCTCCGCCACGCTTGCGGTCGGCGATGATTTCGATCACTTCATCCGCCGCGTCGGGATCGTCGAACCGGATACCGCGCGATTCGGCAGTCCGTTCGATTTCGCCGAACAGGCACTGATGTATCTGCCGCCGGGCCTCGACGCGCCGGCCTCGGCCCAGCACACGCGGCAAGTCGTCGATGCCGCATTGCCGGTGCTGGAAGCCAGCGGCGGCCGGGCCTTCCTGCTGTTCACGAGTCATCGCGCACTGCGCGAAGCTGCGAGCGTGCTGTCGCGCCGGCTCGGCGACAAGCCGCCGTTTCCGGTGCTGGTCCAGGGCGATGCGCCGCGCGAAATCCTGCTCAAGCGCTTCCGCGAGTACGGCAATGCCGTGCTGCTCGGCACCAGCAGCTTCTGGGAAGGAGTCGATGTGAAGGGCGCGGCGCTGTCGGTCGTCGTCATCGACAAGCTGCCGTTCGCGGTGCCGGACGATCCGGTGCTGAAAGCGCGCCTCGACGCCATCACGCGGCGCGGCGGCAATGCGTTTTTCGAAGAACAGGTGCCGCAGGCCGTGATTGCGCTGAAGCAGGGCGTCGGCCGCCTGATTCGCGACCGCGATGATTTCGGCGTCATCATGCTGTGCGATCAGCGCATCCGCTCGAAGCCGTATGGGCGGATTTTTCTTGAGAGCCTGCCGCCGATGCCGGTGACAAACCGGCTGTCCGACGTCACCGGGTTTCTGCGCACGCGCCTGGCCGACGTCGGCCTGTGAGTTCTTCCTGTAGGTCAGGCTTTAGCCTGACTTCTAAAGCTGTCAGGCTGAAGCCTGACCCACAGGAAGAACTGGAATAAAGCTTCATGAAGATTCTCGCCATCGATACGGCCACGGAGCGTTGCTCGGTCGCGCTGCGCACGGCCGGGGGGACGATCGATCGCGTGATCGATACGCCGCGCGGTCATGCCGATCTCATACTCACCCTGGTGCAGGACGTGCTGAACGAAGCGGGACTGACGCTCGCGGAGCTAGATGCGATCGCCTACGGTCGCGGGCCGGGCGCGTTCACCGGCGTGCGCATCGCCATCGGTGTTGCGCAGGGACTGGCCTTCGGCGCGTCATTGCCGACGGTCGGGATTTCGGATCTCGCGGCGGTCGCCCAGCAGGTCGCCGTCGCGGGCGATCGCGTGCTGGTATGCATGGATGCCCGCATGAACGAAGTCTACTGGGGCGTGTTCGACTGCAGTGCCGATGGTCTGGTCGTTGCGGCGAGCATCGAACAGGTCAGTGCACCGGCGAGCGTCGAAGCAGACGTTGCTGCGATCACGAAGCTCGCCGGCACCGGCTTCCATGCCTATCCGGAACTGGCGCACAGGTTCGCGATCGTGTCTCCTGCCAACGTACTGCCCCGGGCCGCGGAAATCGCACTGCTTGCCGAAGCCGCGCTGCGCAACGGCGAAGGACGACCGGCGCACGAGGCGCAGCCGGTGTATCTGCGCGACAACGTGGCCGTCGCAAAAAAGTAATTCGTGACGACGGTTCAGTATTTTCCACAGGCCCGGCGGCCTTCATCGGACTGTAACAATCGATTGCTGTAATGTTGCAGAAGGAAATACTTCAGTTCATCTCGTTGAATCGCTTCAATTCATGGTCGCCAGACAGATTCTGATCGTCGAAGACGAACGTCCGATCCGCGAAATGATTGCTTTCGGATTGCGTCGCAGCGGCTTTGAAGTGCGCGAAGCCGCCGATGTGAGTGCGGCGCGCGCGAGCATTGCGGACAAGCGACCGGATCTCGTACTGGTCGACTGGATGCTCCCCGAGATGAGCGGCCTGGAACTGACGCGGGCGCTGAAGCGCGACAAGGAGACGCAGGAAGTCCCCGTCATCATGCTCACGGCGCGCGCCGAGGAACAGGACAAGGTGCTGGGTCTCGACGGCGGTGCGGACGACTACGTGACCAAGCCGTTTTCTCCGCGCGAACTGCTGGCACGCATCAACGCCGTCCTGCGGCGCTCGTCGAATGGCCAGACCGAAGAAGTGATCGATGCCGAAGGCCTGGTGCTCGATGCGGCCAGTCACCGCGTCACGGTCGGCGACAAGACCGTACAGCTCGGACCGACGGAATATCGCCTGCTGTCATTCTTCATGACGCACGCGGAACGGGTGTACAGTCGCACGCAGCTGCTGGATCGCGTGTGGGGCGGCAACGTCTATGTGGAAGAGCGGACAGTCGATGTGCACATTCGCCGCTTGCGCAAAGCCCTCGAGGCATTCAACTACGATCGTTTCATCCAGACTGTCCGCGGCTCCGGTTACAGGTTTTCCACACGCGCGGAGTAGCGCGTGAAGTTTCCGATCAAGACGAACTCAGCCGCATGGCAGGCCATCACGCGCTTCGCCATCGCTGTCGCGGTGGCGTGGCTGATCGGACTCATCGTCGGCCGCGTCTGGCTGGTGCTGGCCCTGGTGCTCGGCGTCTATGTCGTCATCCAGATCTGGAACATGGTGCGGATCGAGCGCTGGCTGACTCATCGCCGCATCGAATCGCCGCCCGATGTCAGCGGACCGTGGGGCGAACTCATCGCGATCATCGACCGGATCTACCGTCGCAAGAACTTCCACCGCGCCCAAGTGACGAGCCTGCTGCGTGAATTCCGCCGTCTGACCACAGCCATGCCGGAAGGCGCAATCCTGCTCGGGCCGGAGCACGAAATTCTGTGGTTCAACGGTCGCGCGGCCGGCTGGCTGAGCCTGCATCGCAAGCGCGACGTCGGCATTCGCATCGAGAACCTGATCCGTCATCCCTCGTTCGTCGAATATCTCAAGCACGGTAGGCCCATCGAGGGCGTCATCGTGTATGAGCCGGTGAATGGCGGACATCATCTGTTGTTCACGCTGGTGCGAACGCAGGGATCGGAGCGTCAGCTGCTGATCGTGCGCGATGTGAGTCGCGAAATGCGGCTCGAATCGATGCGCAAGGATTTCGTGGCGAATGCCTCGCATGAACTGCGCTCGCCGCTCACCGTGATCTCCGGTTACCTGGACGCGCTTTCGGACGATCAGACGCTCGATCCCTCGTGGACCTCGCCGGTGCAGGAGATGCGTCGGCAGGCCGACCGGATGAGCGGCATCATCAACGATCTGCTGGAACTGTCGAAGCTCGAATCCGGCGATCGTCGTCATATCGAACGTCCGGTGGACGTGCCGGGAATGCTCTCGCTGCTGCGTCGCGAAGCGATGTCGCTCGACCGGCGTCCGCGCGAGATCAACCTGCAGCTCGACAGCGACCGCCTGCTGCTCGGTTCGGAAAGCGAACTGCAATCCATCGTGTCCAACCTGCTGACGAATGCGATCAAGTACACGCCGGTCGAGGGAAGCGTGACGATGCGCTGGTGGACCGATCACGATGGCGGGCACATCAGCGTCAGGGACACCGGGGTCGGCATCGCCGCCGAACACATTCCGCGACTCACCGAACGCTTCTATCGAGTCGATTCCGGGCGCTCGCGTGAAATGGGCGGCTCCGGGCTAGGTCTTGCCATCGTCAAACATGCACTCCACCGGCATGAAGCCGTCTTGCGCATCGAAAGCACCGAAGGCAAGGGCAGCACCTTCACCTGCGACTTCCCGCCGCATCGCGTGATCTCGCGCGCGGATGTGGAAGAGTCGATCTCGCTGCAGTCCGGCGGCTGAAAGATTTCCGTTTCTCACTCCGCTTCGCCCGTTTCCACGGGCGAGGGCGCTGCCGCTCGCGCCGCGCAACGCACTCGTAACGCAACCGTCATATGACAGTCGCCTGACTGTAAGACAACGCGATTACGTTTCTCCCCGCAAGAAAACGGCCAAAAGACCGTCAGCTCTGACGGTCTTCATCAAGCGACTTACGCCCGGGAGAACGTGTCGATGAAAGTCAAATACTGGTTGGTGGCTGGTGCAGTGGCAGCCGCCCTCGCTGGCTGCGGTGCTGACGAGATTTCCTCTGCCGGTAGCACCGGCAATGTGACGATCAACAATCCGCCTGCGACCAATCCTGATCCGACGCCGACTGATCCGAATGCGGGGCTGGTCGAGCCAGCAGGCGGCTGTCCTACCATTCCGGATCCGCAGGGTCTGCGTGATGACGGCACGATCACAGGTCCGACCGGTACCTATCGTGTCTGCACGCTGCCGGCTCGGCTCAATGTTAGCTCTACACTGGTACGCAGAGCCGGGCTGCTCTATGCGCTCGACGGCCGCGTCGACGTCGGTACCGATCGCGGTGCGGCGCCGACGACAGATACACCGATCGTCCTGACGATCGAAGAGGGTGTGGTGGTGTTTGCGAAGACCGGCACCTCATGGCTGGCGGTGAACCGTGGCAATCGCATCAACGCGGTCGGCACGGCGACCAGGCCCATCGTGTTCACCAGCCGCGACAACGTCCTCGGATTATCGAACGACGACTCACAAGGCCAGTGGGGCGGTGTGGTGCTGCTCGGCCGTGCCCCGGTGACAGACTGCACCGTTGCTCCAGCCGCGCCTCCCGGCACGGTATCGTGCGAGCGGCAGACCGAAGGCTCCGTCGATCCCGCCTACTTTGGTGGCGCCACACCCGACGACAATAGCGGCTCGCTCAAGTACGTGCAGATCCGCTATTCCGGCTACGTGCTCTCTGCCAACAGCGAACTGCAGTCACTGACGCTGTCGGGCGTGGGCTCGGCAACAACCATCGACTACTTCCAGTCGCACAACAGCTCGGATGACGGCTTCGAGAACTTCGGCGGTCGCGCCGGCATGCGTCACGTCGTGGTGACCGGTGCGGACGACGACAACATCGACCTGGATAC